>NZ_JASJDK010000156.1 GCF_030065675.1 Mastigocoleus sp. MO_188.B34
AAGAAACTAAAGCCACACAAGCACAAAATTTATTAAAACAAACCGAGCGTTTGTATAAAGAACTTTCAGAAAAAAGTGCCAACTTAGAAGAAAGAGAAAAATCTTTACGACTCTCCCAAGAAGTAGCAGTACAGCAAGCAGTTAATGAAGCGAAGGCTGAGATTGCTAAAGTTATCCGTAGCTTACAACAAGGGAAACCTACCGCCCAAGAGGCTCAGAAAGCGACAAATGCAATTAATGATATTGCTCAAAAGCACACACCCAAAAAGCAACCAAAAAAACCTAAAGCTGGATTTTTGCCGAAACTGGGCGATCGCATTCGAATTAGCAAATTAGGGAAAACTGCTGAAGTAATTTCTGCACCGGGTGCGGATGGCGAACTAACCGTCCGTTTCGGGATTATGAAGATGAATGTCAAGCTAGAAGACGTTGAATCCTTGGATGGTGAAAAAGCCGAGCCAATAGCAAAAACAAAATCAGCACCTCCAAAATCAACTTCGAAATCTTCGTCTGCACCAAAACCTGTAAATTCTTCCCAATCCACCCCAGAAATTCGTACTTCTCGCAATACTTTTGACTTGCGGGGTAAACGGGTTGCTGATGCCGAAATTATTCTTGATAAAGCAATTTCAGAAGCCACCGGACCAATCTGGATTATTCACGGACATGGAACTGGTAAATTGCGTCAAGGGGTACAAACATTTTTAAAACAACATCGGCGAGTTAGTCGTTTTGAAGCTGCGGAACAGGTTGACGGTGGTACGGGTGTAACTATTGCTTATGTTAATTAAAAAATAATTCCACAAAATAAGTCAAAAAAAATAAGTCAAATTGGCAAAAAACTATTAATTAAACCCCAATCCCTTGATTAAAAACTGTTAGAACTCTAACCCGTCTACACACCTAATTGTTCTTAATCGTCATCATTATTTACTGCAATAGCTTGGGCGTATCGTTTGTTAATTTCCTCCCAATTAACAACATTCCACCAAGCTTCTAAATACTTGCCACGACTATTTCTATAACTTAGATAATAAGCGTGTTCCCACACATCATTACCCATAATTGGGTATTTACCTTCCATTAGTGGACTATCTTGATTGGGTGTGGTTATTATTTTCAGTTTGCGATTATCATCATCGTCGTCACCATCGAGAATAACCATAACCCAACCGCTACCAAATCGACCGCCGCCAGCTTTATTAAAATTCTCCTTGAATGTCAGAAAATCACCAAAACTATTATTAATTGCTTCTGCGATTGCGCCAGTAGGTTCGCCTCCAGCATTAGGTCCCATAATTTTCCAAAACATGGAGTGGTTTACATGACCGCCACCATTATTACGTACTGTTGTACGAATATCAGAAGGTATGCGATCAAGATTGCGCAATAAATTTTCGATGCTCTTAGTTTTTAGTTGGGGATATTTATCTAAAGCAGCATTTAGATTTCTGACATAAGCTTTATGATGTTTGCCATGGTGAAACTCCATGGTTTCTGCATCTATGTATGGCTGTAATGCGTCTAAAGCATAGGGTAAAGGAGGTAATACTGCAGTCCCGATTGGTTGAGGGTCTGCTTGACTTATTAGTTGAGGATCCAAAGGAGTTTGAGCAAAAGCATAATTTTCTAATGCTAAGCCAGCCGCAGTCGCACCCAATAAAGAGAGAAAATGACGCCTATTTAAATTCATTGTTTTTCCTATAAACGAATTTACAGCGATCGCATATAGTTTATGAATAAACTAATTCTTCTATTAGTTCTTTTTGTTATTAAAATTAAAATAAAAAAATAAAACAAAAAAAAGTAATAGAATTATCATTCATTTTTCTAAAGAGATTGCTGTATTTGTTTCAAGATTTATCGCTTCAGGAGCCAATTATAAGCTAAATATTAAATATTTTCAGTAGATTTATCATGTGATTTTAGCGACACAGAGAAAAGATAAATATATTACTTTTACATCAGTGTTTCCGTTTATCAATATGAATAAATAAACTAATTAACCCAAACAATTATTACTATAAAAAGATAATGATAAACTTCACAAACTCAAATTTTATGCATTTGACTTGAGCACAAATATCTGATTCATTATTACTAATTTAAAATTACTGATTCAAGTTAATTTCAGTTGATTTTAATTTGTGAATCGACGGTAGAGGCGCACATATGTGCGCCCTAATAAATAATATTCTTTTAACTTCAAAGTCCCTTAATATTTCGTTACTTATTTGTGCTGTAGTTCAATTTTTCCAAATTCTGGTGTTAACCATAAAAAAACTAAATTGCTTTGTTTATGCAACTGCTTTAGCAAATCGTTTGTTAATTTCATCCCAGTTCAATACATTCCACCAAGCTTTTAAATAATCCGCACGACGATTTCTATATTTGATGTAATAAGCATGTTCCCATACATCATTACCCATAATTGGATATTTACCTTCAGAGAAAGGACTATCTTGATTTGCTGTGGTCATCACTTCCAGTTTCTGATTATTTCCCAAAACTAACCAAGCCCAACCGCTACCAAAGCGACTTTTACCAGCGTTGTTAAATTCTTCTTGCAACTTTTCAAAGCTACCAAATTCCTTTTTGATGGCTTCTGCGATCGCACCTGTAGGTTCACCTCCACCATTGGGTCCCATAATTTCCCAAAACATGGAGTGGTTTACATGACCGCCACCATTATTACGCACTGTCCGACGAATATCAGAAGGTACGCTTTCAAGATCCCTTAATAAATCTTCAATATTTTTATCTTTTAATTCTGGATGTTTTTTTAATGCTGCATTGAGATTTTTTACGTAACCTGCATGATGTTTGTCGTGATGGAAACGCATAGTTTCTGCATCTATATGTGGTTCTAATGCATCATAAGCGTAAGGCAATGGAGATAATTTAATTACACCGGACTCAGTTTTAGATGCAACCTTAGTGACTTCTTCTGTTTTGGGAGAATCCTCTGCAAATGCACAAGCGTTTAAAGTATAACTAGCTGCACAGGTACCAAATAAAATGAGAAAATGGCGGCGATTGAGATTCACAGCTTTTTCCTGTAAAAATGTTTAGCAATTTTCAATACTTATTGTCTTAGAATCAGCTTACAAAGTAAATATTCAATAATTTGGCTGATTTTGCAATTTTGGGGCATGTATTAATTTACGTAAATAAATATCAATTATTATGCTTTTATAAGCATGAAGAATTCTACCCCAGATATGTGATGTCTACAGAAATGACTCTTGATACTAATGAGCTAATTTATCAAAAGTCAGGTATATTAAAGGAATTCAAGTTATTGTTTATACTTATATTTGGAGTGTAGTATAGTAGTTCAAATGCTCAATAACTCCTACGATCCACATTTCGGTGTAAGTCCAAAGGATGTCAATTCAAAATCCGAATTTACTTGGAGCGATGCTAAAAAAACTGCTGATCTTACTTTGTGCCAGAGTATAGGTAAACATCTCAGCGATATTGAAATCAAATTACTTCAGGGTTCATGGGAAGAGAAAACCTATGATGAGATGGCACTAAATTATGGTTACAGTGCTGAGTATCTAAATAAAGATGTAGGTAATAAATTATGGCACAAACTTTCTAAAACATTGGGAGAAAAAGTCACAAAAAAGAATTTTAAAGCAGCGCTGAGTAGAGCATGGGAAAAACAAAATGATTCATCTGCTGTTGAGAATCTAGATGTAGAAAAAAAATTAGATATAGAAAAAAATCTAGAATCGCGAATATCTCCAGTGGTGCAGCTACCTTTTCCAGAGAGTTCCGTACCACCAGATTCCTCTTTTTATATTGAACGAAATAATATAGAAAATCTTTGCTACCAAACAATTACTAAACCTGGTTCTTTAATTAGGATCAAAGCACCCAAATTGATGGGTAAAACTTCTTTAATGAACAGAATTATTGCTCATGCTACAGGTGAGAATTATCAAACTGTTTATTTAGATTTAAGTAGTGTCGAGCGCAGAATTTTAACTAATTTAGATACATTCCTGCGCTGGCTTTCCATTATGGCTAGCAGACAATTAAAGTTAGAAAATCAATTAAATGATTATTGGGATGCAGAAATTTTAGGTAGTAATGATAATTGTACGGTTTATTTTGAAGAATATTTACTTACAGAAACAGAAAATCCTATAGTATTAGCATTAGATAATGTAGATAAAATTTTCTGTTATTCAGAAGTGATTGAAGACTTTTTCGGAATGCTGCGAAGCTGGCACGAGAAAGCAAAAGTTACCCCGATTTGGCAAAATCTCCGCTTGGTTTTAGCCCATTCAACAGAAGTTTATGTTCCCTTGGATATAAATCAATCACTATTTAATGCAGGTGTACCTGTGGAATTAGTAGAGTTTGATAAACAGCAAGTTATCAAATTAGCTTCCATACACGGATTAAGTTGGAATGAAGCAATAGTGAAAGAAATGATGAAATTAATTGGGGGGCATCCATTTTTAGTTAGATTAGCAATGTACCAAGTAGCTGCAAAAAACCTGAAATTGGAAGAATTATTACAGTCAGCTTCTACAGAAGCAGGTATTTACAGCAATCATCTACGGGGATATTTACAGGCATTGCAACAATCTCCAAATTTAGCTGAAGCTTTTAATAAAGTGGTTAATTCATCATTGCCTGTTGAATTAAATTCAATCGGAATTTATAAGTTACACAGTATGGGTTTAGTCGAGCGGCAGGATAATCATGTTGTACCCAGGTGTAATTTATATCGGGAATATTTTCAACGGGTTTTGGTCTAAGAAAAATTTTTGATTGCTTTGTTTACCTCCAAAATTGTACAGAGACGTAGCACTGCTACGTCTCTACAAGTTGTCGGAATTAATCAAAATATTACTAGGGTTCTACATTCAATAAATCGTAATTTTCAGGGATATTTGCTGTTCCCAATTTACGAGCAATATTGTGTGCTAGTTTACTAAGTTTACTACTCTTACCAAAGTTAGTTGTGATCGCCACGTTAATTCCGCTCACGTCAATATTAGAAAGCTGATAATTCTTGAACTTGACCATATAAGCAGTTCCTCCCCCAGTTTTTCCACTGTGAGATAATTTGCTCTGGGTACAAGCGCTATCCTTACATTTAATATGCCATCCATGAGCTACATTGGGAGCAGTGCTAGGAAATGGACGTGACTCCATCAAATCAATGGTTTCTGGTTTGAGAACATCTTTATGATTTGGTAATTTATCAGTAGCGAGCATGAATCGTACTAAATCCCCTGCGGTTGCTTTTAAGGAACCAGCTGCGCTTCCAGGATGGTTTTTGGTAGGAATCTTTTGAGTTATGATTTTTCCGTTCCTGAAACTATGGGGATTTGCATCAAGATTTGGGTTGATAACAGTTCTTCTGGCAATTACGTTACCAAGTCCGATGGGATTTAAGATATGCTTTTTCAAGAAGATATCATAGGAATCCCCACTGATTTGTTTAATTAAAAATCCTATCAGTCCGATACCGTGATTGGAGTATTTGTAGCGACTTCCAGGAGCAAATAGACGTTTACGAGTACTTAAGACATAGAGGTGTGTCAGTCGGTAAGGAAGGGGATTTGTATATTTATCAAAAGATTTGTTGTATTTGATTGCAGCTTGTGGTTCTACACCACTTCTGGTTAAACCGGAAGTATGGCTGAGTAAGTGACGAACTTGAATGTTCTTATATTCATTCAACCAACTACTAATTGAACCTTCAATATTTCGACCTTGGTAATCATATAAACCTTTGATTGAACTCAAATTTGTTGTGCTACCTTTACTTGCTTTCTTGTCGCTATACCAAGCAAGCTTTACATTGTTTCCAGATACTGCTGTACCGACAATATTGTAACGTCGAGAAGAGTTACCAGGAGTTGTGTATTTTTTTGTCCATCGACTTTTCAAATTGGTGACAGAACCAGAACTTATCGTACCGTCATGATACCAAGTGTAGGTAATTTCTTTATTGGTATCCATCCCAATTCCGACAATATTATCTCTTTGATTTTCTCTGGGTATCCTATAGCCTTTGAATCCACCTTTCTTCTTTTTCTTTTTGTATTCAAAGGCATCTAAATCAGTTGGAGTTCCAATACTGTAACTACCATCATCGTACCAAGCATAAACCCGATTTTGGCTTCCTCCTTTGGCGATAGCAATAATGCTATTAAAACTTTGTCCTGGTGGTACGGTAAAGTTTTGTGGTTGAGAATATTTATCTAAATCCTTAGAACTACCTTGAGTTACTTTACCATCAAAGTACCAAGTAAAAACCCGTTTGTTTTTACCAACAGCCATGTCAATAATCGGGCGATAGCGACGGGTACCCTGACCCATAGCTTTTTGATAAGCTGTACCTTTTAAAACACCATTTGCACCATACACAGGTGTTTGTAGAGAAACCTTTCCTTGCTCTAGTAGTTTCATCATCCCTGCGGTGACGATAACTTTTGATACGCTACCAATTTGCGATCGCGAGCGTGGTGTCATGGGAGTTTTTTTCTGCCAATTTGCGTAACCATAACCTTTGTTACAAACCATGCGACCATTTTTGGAAACCGAGACTGTTAATCCGGGAATTTTATTTTTTACTACTGCATCTTTTACTAATTCATTTATCTCATTGCTAACAGAATTATGACAGGGTCCTTGATGCTTGGAAACTGGGTTATTTCTAACCGGACGTGCAAAGACAGCAGTAGAAAGAGAAAGACTAGTAAAAGTAACAAATAATAGTAGTTGAGTGAACGAAGGCAATTTTTTTGCTCTAACAGTTTTCATAATCATTAAACTCTAATAATCAATAATTCAAAGCTATTAAAAAACGCCAAAATTTATGTTTTGATGTTCCAATCCATCCGCTGTGAGAATCCATAGGAGCAAGTAAAGATAGGTATTAACTAAAAGGAAGGATAAGTACCCGTACCAAATACTTGCTGTTGTGCGTTTTAAATGCACAACAGCTTAATTGTGATCGGCACATTAATTCCAATCGATTCAAATTAAAGGTTTATCCTGGTGGTACAAAGTGAAAATCTTTGTCCTCGAATGTAACAGTCACGGTGACGGGAAAAGACTTAACTTGTGTAGCTAAACCCGAACATCTACCCTGCACTGGAATAGATTTTTTCAAAGTCTTTTTAACTATCTTTTCGTGATTTGGGTGCGGATTGTTACCTACCCAACCCCCAAAAACTTGCTGACCGGCTTCTTCAAAATCCTTAAGGGAAAAAGGCTGTATGGTGATGGTTTGATCGTAAGATTTGGCTTTTGTGGTACCGCTTACCACAGTTTTGATTTCACCATTAAGAATATAAGCAAGGTAGTTAACGGTACGTCCAGTAGGACATTTCATGCCTATTTTGACCTTCATGTTCAGGTTCCCTGACTTTGTTGCTAGAACATGATAAAAGGAAGTATTACCACTTATCGATTCAGAAGCATGTTTCATCGGTACATAAGCTTTGGTACTACCGAGTTGAGATAAAAATGGACCAGTGCTGGGAGTCTGAGGTACCAAGGTTGAAGGAGCCAAAGGTTTTGCTAAAACAGGTGTTGCGAAAGCAAGACTTGTGAAAGTTGCAATGAGAATACGCTTCATTCTAGTTAATATCCAGTAATAAATAATCTAAATAGTAGTAAAAGCAGTTGTGTATATCTCAACTTGCTTATGAATCTAATTTTCTAGTTTTTTGAGATGAAACTCTATAGGATAAAATCAGGTATTCCCAAGCATTAAAAAATAGGATAAAGTCAGGTATTTATTTTTTATTTAAATAATTTAAAACTCAATATACTATACTCACAATTAATCATTTATTTCCTCTACCTATGATTAAATCACCATCAGATTACGAATATCAAATTGGTGGAAGTCTCTCGGCTCAAGCTTCAAGTTATGTTACCCGTAAAGCAGATTTAGAATTCTATGAAAATTTAAAAGCTGGTGAATTTTGTTATGTACTTAACTCCCGACAAATGGGTAAATCTAGCTTGCGAGTCCGAACTATGGAAAGCTTACAAGCTGATGGTATTGTTTGTGCTTTTATTGATTTAACTGGAATTGGTAAGGAAGATGTAACGGCGGAAAAATGGTACGCTGGTATTATCCAATCTTTAGTTAGTAGTTGTCAGCTAAATAACAAAATTAATTGGCGTAAATGGTGGAAGGAAAGACGAGATTTACTTTCACCTGTACAGCGTTTAAATTTATTTATTGATGAAATTTTATTAGTTGAAGTTGAAGAGCAAATTATTATCTTTGTAGATGAAATTGATAGGGTTTTGAGTCAAAGTTTTTCTCTAGATGATTTTTTTGCCTTAATTAGATTTTTTTATAACAAACGTGCTGATAATCGGGCATATAAACGTTTAACTTTTGCGCTGTTGGGAGTAGCAACTCCTAGCGATTTAATTAAAGATAAAACTCAAACACCTTTTAACATTGGTAAACCGATAGAATTACAGGGATTTAAACTTGATGAGGTAGAACCTTTAGTAAAAGGATTACGAGGTAAAGTTGATAATCCCCAATTAGCTATTAGGGAAATATTGCATTGGACTGGTGGACAGCCATTTCTGACACAGAAGTTATGTAAAATAATTAAAGACTATGCCTATCAAGACTATGCTCAGCAAGATTATCTTTTTAGCTCTAAATCAATCTCAGATATAGTCCAGAAGCATATTATTGATAATTGGGAAAATCAAGATGAGCCGGAGCATTTAAAAACGATTCGTGACAGAATTTTAAGAAACGAAAATAAAGCCGGTAGATTATTAGGGATATATCAAGAGAGTTTACAGCAGCAAGAAGTTACGGCTGATGGTAGTTTAGAACAAACTGATTTAAGATTATCTGGTTTAGTAGTTCAGAATCAAGGTAGATTGAAAGTTTATAATTCGATTTACCAAAATATTTTTAATCACGATTGGGTTGAAAAACAATTAGCAAATTTACGTCCCTATTCTCAAAATTTTAATGTGTGGGTAGATTCTAATTTTCAAGATGAATCCCGACTCCTACAAGGACAAGCTTTACAAGATGCTTTATCCTGGGCAAATAACCAACAATTAAGTCCAAATGATTACCGTTTTTTATCTGCTTCTCAAGAATTAGAACAGCGACAAATTCAAATAAATTTAGATATTAAAGAAGAAGAAAGTAAAATATTAGCCCAAGCGAACGATACTTTAACTCAAGCTCAGAAAAAAGCAAAGAAGACTATAACTTTCGGTAGTATATTTTTTATTATTTCCTTGGTTACTGCTTTATTTACAGGGTTAGAATTAATCAAAGCAAGTAGAGAAAGAACAGAAGCGAATCTTTCTTTTAAAAGTGCAGCTATTGAAAATACAATTAACGAACAACCATTTAATGCACTCAGAGAAGGATTAATAATTGCAAACAAAATAAAAGATTTAGCCAAACCGATTCCTATTCAAAAAGAAACCCGAACACAAATTAAAAAGACTTTAAGTCAATCAATATCCCTTGTCAGAGAACAGAATCGTATAGAAGTTGAAAACTCTCTCCTTACAGATGTTACTGTCAGCCCAATTGGTAAATTTATCGCTACTGGTGGTACCGATTCTATAGTCAGAATTTGGGATATCAAAGGAAATTTAATTCATACCCTTAAAGGTCATAGTGATGAAATTTGGAATGTTAGATTTAGTCCAGATGGGAAAACTTTAGCTTCTTGTAGTAGAGACGGTACGATTAAATTTTGGAATGTAGAAAATGGTAGGTTTTTAAAAACCATTCTTGCTCATAATAATACCTGGGTAAGAAGTATTAGTTTTAGTCCTGATGGGAAGATAATTGCTTCCTCTAGTTCGAGAGGTTGGGTGAAACTGTGGAATGTTGCAGATGGTAAATTAATCCAAGAAATTCCCGCTCATCGTAAACCAGTTCGTTGGGTTACTTACGTCAAATTTAGTCCTGATGGGAAAACTCTTGCTTCTGCTAGTGGAGATAATACAATCAAACTTTGGCACGTTGAAGATGGTAAACTACTCAAAACCCTTAAAGGTCATAAAAGTGGTGTCAGAACCGTTGATTTTAGTCCTGATGGGAAAATCCTTGCTTCTACAAGCGAAGACAGTACAGTAAAGTTATGGAATCTTGAAAATGGTGATGAAATAGAAAACTTCCCCGACCATAGAGGTCTAGTTTGGGGTGTGAACTTTAGTCCCGATGGAAAGCAACTGGTTTCTTCTGGAAGTGATGGTACATTAAGGCTGTGGAATTTGAATACCCCAGACACTCGACCGCAAACTTTCAAAGGTCATACTGGTGGTATTCGTAATGTCACCTTCAGTCCTGACGGTAAGAAACTGTTTTCAATTGGCGATCGCACTTTAAGAATATGGTCGCTTGAGGATACAGAACCACAAACTTTACTTACAAATGATGGTGAGGTTTCAGCAGTTAGTTTTAGTCCGGATGGTAAGATAATCGCTGCTGCTGGTACCGATAGCAATATTAAACTGTGGAATATTAAAAATCGTAAATTAATAAAAACTTTAAAAGGTCATACAAAAAATATTATAGATATTAGCTTTAGTCCAAATGGTAAATTATTAGTCTCTGGAAGCTCCGATAAAACAGTTAAACTGTGGAATTTAGAAAATGGCACAGAAATATACTCCCGTAAAGGTCATACAGGAATAGTTTACAGTGTCAATTTTAGTCCTGATGGTAAACAATTAGCTTCTGCAAGTAATGACCGCACGGTCAAAATATGGAACGCTGAAGATGGAGAATTATTACAAACTCTTCAAGGTCACGTTCATACAGCTAGAGCTGTTAGTTTTAGTCCAGATGGTAAAAAATTTGCTTCAGCAAGTTCCGATGGTCGGGTAATATTTTGGAATATAAATAATGGTCGGATGTCCGGGGTTTTTGATACAGGTATGGGTTATTTACACGCTTTAGCTTTTAGTCCCGACAGTAAATTAATTGCTACTGGTGGAGATCAAGGTGTAATTAAAATTTGGGATACAGAAAATGAAAAAGAATTGCAACCTATTACAGCTCACCGTGAATGGATTAGAAGTCTTAGTTTTAGTCCAAATGGCAAAATTTTAGCTTCTGGTAGTTTTGACAACACAATAAAACTTTGGAATCTTAAAGATGGTCAACTATTAAGAGTAATGGAAGGTCATTTAAACAAAATTACTCAAATCAGTTTTAGTCCAGATGGAAAAACCATAGCTTCAGCTAGTAGAGATGGTACCGTGAAGCTATGGAAATTAGATTTAAAATTAGATGATTTAATGAAAATGGGTTGCGGTTGGTTGGGAGATTATTTAGCGATTCATCCTGAACAAAATGAATTGCAGGAAGTATGTAATCAACAGAATAAAATTAATTAGTAATTTTCAAAGTGCAACCATTCCACTTTAATTTACTTGCCATATTGATACCATTTTCAAACACAGAACTTCCGGAACCAATCACTTTCTTTTTACCTTGATTGCAACGTAATTTTGCTCTATTTAAACCATTAGCTTTATAGGTTCCCTTTGTTGCTCTATCTACACTTTGACCAAATTCTAAAACTTTAAACATTGCGAAAGTACAAGATTGGTTTATGCTAGACCCAGTCCATGTCCAATAGCGACCACCTTGTTTAGAAGCAACAGTACAATAAGGCTTTTTAGGAGAAGGTTTTGCAGCAACTTCTTGAGTATTGATAGCAGGATAAAAAGCAACAATACCTAACAATAAAGCAGAAGAGATAAAAGATTTAACTTGCATTTTGATTACCTTTTAATTTGAGAATTAATGTGTTCTGAAAAGCAAATTTATTGTTTATTTGCTTTATGTCCCAATAATGACTTACACGAATAGAGAAACCAATAGGGAAAAATCAGATATCAGAAGTAATCAAAAATCAGGATGATGATATTGAATATAGGAAAAAATCAGTGGTGTTTTCTTAATTAACTAACCTTATCGAAACAGTTTATATTTTAATCAACTGCAAATATAGCAATCATATTTGATTTGTGAACAGGTAATATGACGTCCGCTTAATTACTTATGAAAAAATATGTTTGTTTGTATTAGCGCTTGAGCGCCAATATCTTTACTATGGCGCTAAAGCGCTACTACGAACCTTATCGCAAGTGTTTTATTGGACATGATATAAATCAATAATTTAGGATTGCTGTAGTTTCAAGAAAAGATTGCAAACTGCAAAAATTCAGCGAACGCTACGGATTTTATCAAAAAAAATTATTTATTATTAAGCTTGAATGTATCGCCTGAAAACTCCTAACTTTGCGATAAACGCTTCACTTTTGCACCCCCCAACAACTTATGTGTTTCGCGAAGTAAATCGGGGATTCGCTCTGCGTGGGGACTATTACGCAAACATTCCCTTAAATCTAAATTTTCCACCCCATCTGCTTTATTACCAGGAAACCAATGACTCCCGTTACCCAACAAGTTGTAACGTACTTTTGCATATTCGTGCATATCGTAAGCCAGAGCTAAATTTCGCAGCCACAAAATGGTGCGAATATTAATATTTCCTGGAGTTTTTTCGTGTCTTGGTAAACCAACCCGCCAAGTCTTTACCCAATTTTCCCCAAAAGTAGAAATAGCAGCTTTTTCCCACTTTGCTAAAATTGGCGGTAGAATTTCGTCAGATCGATCCAATAAATCTAAAGTTTTCAGGTGCTCATCAAAATCAGTTGGCTTAGATGCACCCAGAGAAAGAGTATGTACATCCGAATGACTCAAACAAAATAAGTCATTAAATACCATAGGAGATAGGGGTGCACACAGATCTACTAACTTTTGTGGTGGATCGTAGAGTCTACCACCCTTATCCGAGGGACTAATAATAAATACCCCCATATCATGACGGGTTGCAGCTTCAATTGCTTGCCAGTTAACTTGATTAATATAGTACCAATGGAGGTTAACGTAATCGAATTGGTTAGTATTAATAGTTTGAATAATAATATCAGTAGGGCCATGGGTGGAAAACCCAACAAACCTAACTTTCCCCTGTGCTTGTAATTTTCTTACTACGTCTAAACAACCACCGGGACGAATACTGTAATCCAATAGTTCAGCAGTATTAATGCCATGAATTCCTAACAAATCAACATAATCTAACTGGAGATTTTTCAGAGATTTTTCAAAGTCTGCTTGGAATACTTGGGAATCGGCTTTGGGTGAAACTTTGGTTTGAACAATTATTTGGTCGCGGGGAAATTTCGGTAACACCTGTCCTAATTGCATTTCCGAACTACCATAACCACGGGCTGTTTCAATATGATTAATCCCTAATTCTACAGAACGTTTAATAGTTGCTTCCAAGTTAGCTTGGTTGTCAGCAGGTACTTGTTGTTGTGGTATATCCTGCCATTTAAATTGATATCTCATCCCCCCGCAGGAAAAAACTGG
The DNA here is from genome assembly GCF_030065675.1 of Mastigocoleus sp. MO_188.B34. Taxonomy (GTDB): domain Bacteria; phylum Cyanobacteriota; class Cyanobacteriia; order Cyanobacteriales; family Nostocaceae; genus Mastigocoleus. The sequence goes on from NZ_JASJDK010000156.1 coordinate 13,442, forward strand.
CATTTGTAGCTCTGTGCGCCCAAAACGTCTGTACAGCATGATGTTGGTGGTTGTAGTGACATCCTACTTTTAATTTATAACCTTCGAGCGTAACTTGGTTTGGGGTTCTTAGTTTCCTTTGTTCGGGAATTTACCCAATTGACGATGAATTAAAAAGAGTTGTTAAGAAAGGATTTCTCAGAAAAATGCGATCGCAACCACAAAATCAAAACAAAACTAATGCCGTAGAGGTTCAACCAGAAGGACAATACCATGTAATAACTGACACTCGAACAATTGTTTCTTTAATTGCCTTGATCCCAATTTTAGTTTTGCTTGGCACTCTAGGATACCAAAAGTATCGTGCTTTTGTGAGACGCAAGCGAATTGCTTTATTGGAAAAGATTTGGCTTTTAGATGTTAATAATAAAACTCGTTAAACATATGAAATAAAACTTAAATATAAACTACTTAAGATCCATAATGAAAAAATTTGTGCTGTTTGGAAATAAGTCGAGCCAAAAAAGATGCAATTAAAAGAGCGAAACTGGCAGAATTTCATCGCAAACCATATGCGAGATTGGCACGGAATTTGGACAAGATATTCTCCTACAGGAGAGATTATGGAATCATTTCAAAGTCTGAGAAGTTTCCGCAGCAATCCAGAAAAAACAATAATTCATCAAAGTAACCGCCATATATACGCTGACGGTAAAATAGAAAAAAAATTGGCAGTCTAAGAAACAGCATAAGGTATTAACTGACGGAATTGTTCATCCAGCATTTCCATTAATGAAGTCGTTGTTCTTTGAACAGGGTGCAACTGCATGGTCAGCTAAAAAGTTAGAGGCTGGTTCCTTTTGGCTGGTAACAGATTCTCAATTACAACAATTGAGCGTTAAATACGATAAAGAAGGATTTTATTTTGGGTTAATATTTGAATTATTACAACTTTCAAATATATAGAATTATTTATAATAATTTGGCATCATTTAGGTACAAGAATGGATACAACTTATCAAAAAATTAGGTTTTAGTTAGATGAATTTAAATGAATTTGTGGAACCCAGATATGATATCTGGATGAAAATAGCAAATATTATCGAAGAGCGCTATCTTTCCAATAATAATAATATTGATTGGAATGCATTAAAACAAAATATTCCTTCAGTTAGCCAAAACAAAATATTCCTTCAGTTAGCCAAGACAGAATCCATAAAATTTTAGAAAAAATTAAGAATAGTGAAAAAATAAATAAGGGAGAGCGAATTCTTTTGATAATGTTAAAGCTTCTTTATGATGAACCTGTCGATAATGGAGCAGAAATTCTGAAACAATTACAAAATCATATCTGTGAGATCGAAACAGTGTTTGTTCCTTGGGAGATTGTCTTAGAAAATCAAACAAGAAATCATCACGAAGCAGAAACCAATCCGATCAAGTTAGCAGAATTGTATCGAGTTGATGCTACACAAAGGGCAATTCAGGACGCCAGAGCAGGTATTCCTCCTCAAAAACGGGATCAATTTTATCGTGGGATTATGAAACCACCATCAGAAACAGCTTCTCGTCGCAATATTTTTCCCGGAAAAGCAATTTATGGTCTAACTGGACACTTGATAACCATTGATGAGAAAAGTGGTGCGATCCAAATTCAACAAGTGGGCGAACCTTATCAATCTACCATCACAGGTCTTTGGTTTGATAAAGAATATTTTAAGTCTATGCCTGAACGTCCCTATGTTTTTCAAAAACCTGGTTCTGATGGCAAAAATGTTTGGGATAGTTATACATTTAATGAAGCAGCAGATATTAGTAATAAAAAAAGTTAATCCAGATTACGGAAAGACACTCGAAATATTTTTATAAAAAGTCGCTATTATTACTAGGCTTGCTCTTCCTATAGATGGGAAGATACATCTATGTTGGTTCTCTTTTTTCACTAGGGGTAAACAAAAATTTAGTTTTGAGAATGATATTTTGATAAATAAAATTCCTCGAATGTCACGCTATAAAAAGCACCTGAATCATCATAATTCGCCCTTATTTGTTGTAAATAAATTATCTCACAACTTATTGAGGAGAGATTTAGCCACTACTTAGGTGCGAACCTATCTCACTCTTGCTAAATCTAAATACACAAATAATCCTCAAACCTTTAGGCTGAGGATGAAGAGTTTCAAAACAAATTAGGTTGGACGTTAAAAAACTTCCATAATATTTTCTCTTGATTGGCATAGTGCTAACTCGTTAGGAGCAAATATACCATTTTCGGTAATAATTGCAGTTATCAACTCTGCCGGTGTAATGTCAAAAGCAGGATTATAATACTCTACGCCACCAGGTGTAAGAAGATTATCACCAATTTGATAAATTTCTGCTGGGTGACGTTCCTCTATTGGAATTTGACTACCTGCAGTTAGGGAAAAATCAATTGTCGAAATAGGAGCAGCAACATAAAAAGGTATGTTATGGGCTCGGGCTACTAGTGCTAAATTATACGTACCAATTTTATTTGCAGTATCCCCATTAGCCGTAATTCGATCAGCACCAACTACTACTAGATCGATCATGTTTTGCTGCATACAATGAGCAGCCATGCTATCTGTAATCACAGTAACAGGGATACCTTCTTGAGCGCATTCCCAAGCAGTAAGTTTTGCTCCTTGAAGACGAGGACGAGTTTCATCTGCATAAACGCGTGCTAAACGCCCTTCTTTCCAAGCCGAACGTACGACACCCAAAGCCGTACCATAACCAGCAGTAGCCAAAGCCCCTGCGTTACAGTGGGTGAGAATTGTCAATTTCTCTGGATAAGCCGGCAATATTTTTAAACCATTATCGCCGATCGCCAAACAAGTTTGTAAATCTTCGTTATTAATTGTTTGAGCAGTTTGCAGTAAAGTTTCCCTAATTTCTTCAACTGTACCCATGGTTTCGTATGCTGCCTTTAACATACGTGAAATTGCCCAAAATAAATTGACTGCTGTGGGACGAGTGGAACGTAGTAAAGATGCAACATTCTCTAATTGTTGCAAAAATTCATGACGCTCGTTTGTTTCAATTTCTCTTGCCCCAAAATACATTCCGTATGCTGCGGCAATACCAATTGCTGGCGCACCCCTAACAATCATTGTTTTGATTGCTTGAGCCATATCTTTACTGCGGTGAATTTCGACAAAAGAGTACTCATTGGGTAAACGAGTTTGGTTGATTAGTAAAACAGAGTCTTTTTGCCAAATTATGGGATAAACTGGGCTGTTCTGGGACATGATTAAGTTGAATAATTGCAGGAAATTAGGACAGGTAAAAGGTATTTATGTTGTCATTTGTCATTTGCTCTTTGTCTATTTACCAATGACAATTGACTAATGACAAGTAACCAGCCCATGATTACTGGTTACGAATGGTCGTTTACTGATGACCAATGAGCACTAACTAATGACCTATTACCAGTGACAAATATCTGTTGTCAAGAATAATGTTATCAATTTTTAATTCTTAACATTTATCATTTTTGACACTTTCAGAAAACAAATTTGAGCAGCCTAGTAGTCTGTCAAGAAATAATTGAGGGATAAAGTCGTTTAAGTTTAATCCGCGCATCTGTGGTAGTAAACTGCCAATCAACTGTGCGATCGCGTTGATTTCTTTGTATTTCCCAAGCAGTAACTTCCTTGATT
>NZ_JASJDK010000032.1 GCF_030065675.1 Mastigocoleus sp. MO_188.B34
TGTAGAGCGGGTGAGGAGGGGTTGGGTTTTCCCCTCCACAAAACATAAAAGAAACTGACGCTCACAAAATCAAAAAGTACGGTTTTATAAGCTTTCGAGCACAAGTTTCTTAGGATAAGTTGCGGAAGCTAACGCCGACGCTGCAGGCTCTGCAACATCTCTACAGGATTGAACTGTTCAGAAATAAAATATGATTGCTATATCTATTTAGATAAGAATCAACCTATATCTATATAAATCAAATTAAATTTTATCCATTATTATCTTCATGACTACTTGAGAATAGAGCTTGAAGTTTAACTTAACAAGGGGTATTTGGGGGGATTTAGGAGGAGATGAAAATTACTAGCCTGAAATATACTACCCTACGAAATAAATTATGATTATTAAATGGTATATTTAATTGAATTATTACAAATACATATTTATCTTGATATAAGACGTTGGTTGTTAGTCAAACTATATAGTGATTAATCGTTTTGAAAGAAAATATCAATTAATTGTGTTAATTTACTTTTTTCACTAAAATAAGATTTTTGATATCGCTCTTCTTCAACAATTATTTTGCTAATTCGAGTTGACACGCAAAAAAATCATTCCTCCAGTAGTTGCACTGTATTTAGGAAGTTTGTTTTTAGTACTTAAAGGTATTTCATGTGATAAATTGAGCGAAGAAAGGCAGAGTAAAGAATACTTACTTATAATTAATACCAAATAGTCGTTCTAAGCTCAGTTCTTGATTAAAAGTAAGCCTTTCCTCCCACTCCCACATGTATTTATTTTGAGAGCAGATTGCAGCCTTTACAACCAAAAATGTGTTAGCAATTGGTCATAAACAAAGAAATCACACAATCTCGGAGCAATTCAGTTTTTGATTACTATTTTTTTGCACCCCGATTTCTACAGACAATCTGCGACAGAAGCAACTCCTACTTAGCTGCGACTCAACAACGTCCATGCCATAAAATTATGTACGTTCGTGTGAAGCTAACAACATTGTTTTCTGTTTTAACTCCCACCAATTTATTTGCCTTGGCTTGGAAACATCAAGACTCACGTCACACCTCTAAATCAAAGCTAATATTTTCCTGGAGGAGTAAATATTGTGTATCAAGGAACAGGAGATGAGTAGACACTATGTGACTATTTTCCACAAATCCCTGCACATTTACTGAAATAAAATTAAACTGTAAGTCTTAAGTAGAAAAAATTTAGAAATCATCTTTTTTCTCTAGCACTGGTGCCTTTATGTAAGGACAACAGTTAAAATCTACGAAATTACTCGTCATGAAAATGTTAAGAACACCTTGGTATCCTAAAATTCTTTTCTCATGTACCCTTACTTACATGCTCAAGTAGTAAAAGTTTGATTAAATATACATAACAAAATATTAATTTAATTTAACTTTTGTAAATGTTTTTGAATTTTATAGTCATTGTCATGGAGCAAAAATGTAAAAACTAAAAAAATTAATTTTTTGAATAATTATTCACCCCCATTCTTGCTGGCTAGTTAAATCCTTCTAGCTGGGTTAATATTGGGCTTTAATAGTTCGAATGTTAAACCAATCCAGATTGAAGAATTCAACTTAGATCCTTAGGGATTTCAAGGAAATTCTTCCGGGTATCTTACAGCGAACAAAGAGGTACCTTAAGGTGAAAGGGGACTTAAGTAATTACAAGCAAGTAAAGACAAAACATTCCAGTCAAGAAGCTTTTGGTTTATCTCTTTAACTTAACTTAATGAATTTATTATTTTGTGTAGATGACAGTCCTTCCAAAGTTGTCTCTAATCATTTATTTTCGATTAGAGCAACTTTTGCTACTTTACTTAAGATGACAATGATGTACTGAGGAGTCGTAAATTATTATGCAATTACTTCCACGACCTCAGAATGATAACCAACTATCCGAAAAGTTGGACGCTGAGCAACGTTTGGAACAACCAATGCTAAAAGTCATTGAAAAACCGGAGATCGCAACTAGTTCTAGTATGATCCCAGCTCCAGGCCCAGGTTTAGGTTACCCTGAGGATTCGAGACTGCGTCAAAGAGTAGCTATTTTTATCGACGGTGCCAACCTGTTTTATGCAGCAATGCATCTTGGATTAGAAATTGATTACACCAAACTACTACGTTGCTTGACTAGAGAACGGCATCTTCTAAGAGCTTATTTTTATACTGGTGTAGACCGAACTAACGAAAAACAACAAGGTTTTTTGTTATGGATGAGTCGTAATGGTTATCGGGTTGTAACTAAAGAACTTGTCCAGTTCCCTGATGGTTCCAAGAAGGCAAATCTAGATGTAGAGATTGCCATAGATATGATGAACTTTGCTAGATACTGCGATACTTTGATACTACTTAGTGGAGATGGTGATTTGACCTATGTGGTGGATAACATCACCTATCAAGGAGTTCATGTTGAGGTCGTTAGCTTATCTTCGATGACAAGTGAAAGTTTAATCAGGGTGGCTGACTTTTACACTGACTTGGAAAATATTAAGGGAGAAATCCAAAAAGAACCTGGAAGTTAGCTTATAACTTGGCAGTAATGTAAAAACTGCAACAAATAGTGAAAACTTTATAGGGGATTTATGCTAGGTTCTTATGTATCCATGGCAGAGTACTATATATGAATGCAGCAAATTTTTGCCGCATAGTAATAAATCATAAAATAGGGATTTATCAAAAATCTCATATTTTGCTTGTACGCTTGGGAAGAAATAAAAGCTAATATCCTTGAGGCTGTGAATAGAAATCTATCTAAATAAATTTATTTATCGACAACTGTAGACTGTTAGCAAAATAATGCATTATCCCCCCTCAAAAGCCAAAATTGCTATTTTCATAGTTATCTACGATGTGTATTTAATTACAACAAACTGTAGAAATTATAAAGACAAATAAGTTTTCAATCACTATGGGGTGTGCAGCGCATACTAGTTGAGAGTTAATTCATTCCTCTTATAAATAATCTGCATTCATTGGTAACCCGGAATCTCAACTCAGAACTACAGTTCAAGATAAATAAGTAGGTGGGTAAAGAAATTTGTTGTTCCTTATTTCTTCGTTTATTTCAATAACAGTTCTTAGGATTAAAAATTGATTTTCTACTGAGAGTGCTTTTACTTCACCAAACTATAAGAGTGTCATGGTAGTTAACTTCTCATTGTTAATCGCCAGCAAAAAGTGCTTGTACTCATCAATTTGTTTGGTATCGCTATCGCGACTAAACTTATTTGCCTAGATTCTAGTTCCAGAATGAGTACGTTCATAAATAAACATAACCCGGTTTTAACAAGTAACCGGGTGATAAAAATTTATTTATCGAGCGAGGATTTTCTGAGGAAATAGGTTTGAAAAAACCAGTAAATAAAGTCTAGTCAAGAAAACCCATTAAGTTATAGCTGTCATCAATTTCATTTGATGCTACTGGTCGGTTACCCATCACAGAATAGGTTTCTGATAATTGGATATTACTTGCAGCAATTGGACGAATTCCAGAAAGGTTCATTGTACTTACAACCTGAATGGTATTCGCAGCAATTGGACGAACTCCCATTAGATTAACTGTTTCTACTATTTCCAAGGAACTAGTACCAATAGGACGCGAACCGGCGATCGCCATAGTTCCTGCTACTTCGAGATCGCTGGTAGCAATTGGGCGAGTCCCAGCAACGATTAATTTACCATTTTCTTCGTTTTTGGGGTTAGATTCTTCATTTGTGGACATGTTAGCAGCTTTTCCTCCCTTATCATCTTTATTCAAAGCTTCACTTGAATTCTTTTCTACTTCCACTTTTAATTCTTCCTTATTTTGAGTCGGTTTTTGCCTAGAACTTGCTTTTTCTTCATTGCTGCTAACGCTCATAAGCTAATACCTCAAAATTGATAAATGAATTTTACTTAGGTTTTGAAAATGAAAATTTTGAAAGATTGAAATTTTACTTATTTATTAAATTTTAACTTTAAAAATCCTTGACTATATATAAGTATCTTCAAGTTTGATACATAAGTCAAACTTAATGATTAATATTTGTAAAGATTATTGTCTGTTTTTAGCATTTACAAGATGTCAATACCAATTGTAAATAAATTGGTTCGCTGAAAAAAATCAGCTTTAAGGGAGTCAGAGGTTAGAAAGTTAAGAATAGGAAAGAAGTCAGGATTCAGTTTTACTCTAAAGGGTAACAGTATTCGTTACGATGAGAAGGACTAAAAGCGTCTTAGAAATTTGATGGTAGACTTTTCTTTGCAAGCTCCTTTTCAACCAACAGGCGATCAACCAAAGGCAATAGCCCAACTTATTGATAGTATTAACTTTGGAAATCGTTTTCAAACTTTGCTGGGAGCTACTGGTACCGGAAAAACTCATACAGTAGCAAGAGTAATTGAGAATATTGGTAAGCCAACTTTAGTATTAGCTCACAATAAAACCCTTGCGGCTCAACTTTGTAATGAATTAAGGGGATTTTTTCCGAAAAATGCCGTTGAATACTTCGTCAGTTATTACGATTATTATCAACCAGAAGCCTATATCCCCGTTACCGATACTTATATTGAAAAAACTGCACAAATCAATGACGAAATTGATATGTTGCGACATTCTGCAACCCGTTCTTTATTTGAACGTCGAGATGTTGTTGTTGTAGCGTCAATTAGTTGTATTTATGGCTTAGGAATGCCAACAGAATACCTCAATGCAGCTATTCCCTTTGGGGTGGGAGTGGAAGTAAACCAACGTGAAGTTATTAGAAGTTTGGTATCAGTTCAATATAACCGTAACGACTTGGAAATGGGACGGGGACGCTTTCGAGTTCGCGGGGATGTTTTGGAAATTGGACCAGCATATGAAGATAGAATTATTCGAGTGGAATTTTTTGGTGATGAGATTGATGCGATTCGTTATGTTGATCCAATCACAGGAGAAATTCTTCAGAGTTTAGAAGCAGTAAATATCTATCCCGCACGTCACTTTGTCACTCCTAAAGATCGTTTGGAAGAAGCTTGCACTAATATTCAAACTGAATTAAAACAACACAAAGCCCAATTAGAAGAAGTCAGTAAATTACTCGAAGCACAGCGGATCGATCAACGTACTCGCTATGACCTAGAAATGTTACGGGAGGTCGGTTATTGTAATGGGGTGGAAAATTATTCCCGACATTTGGCTGGAAGACAACCAGGAGAACCACCAGAGTGTTTAATTGATTATTTCCCTAAGGATTGGCTATTAGTCATAGATGAGTCCCATGTTAGTGTTCCCCAATTGCGGGGTATGTATAATGGCGACCAAGCTCGGAAAAAAGTGTTAATCGATCATGGTTTTCGTCTCCCTAGTGCTGCTGATAATCGTCCTTTAAAAGCTGAAGAATTCTGGTTAAAAGTAAATCAGTGCATTTTTGTTTCGGCGACTCCAGGGAATTGGGAGATTGAAGTATCTGATGGTAATGTCATCGAACAAATTATTCGACCTACGGGTGTAGTTGACCCTGAAATTTTTGTACGTCCTACCGAAGGTCAAATTGATGATTTGTTAGGTGAAATTAAAGACCGGATTGACTTGAATGAACGAGTATTAATTACTACGTTAACTAAGAGGATGGCAGAAGATTTAACCGAATATTTAGAAGAGAAAAATATTCGAGTTAGGTATTTACATTCAGAGATTAATTCCATCCAAAGAATAGAAATTATTCAAGACTTACGGGAAGGCCATTTTGATGTTTTAGTTGGTGTTAACCTATTACGAGAAGGCTTGGACTTGCCAGAAGTTTCTCTTGTCGCAATTTTAGATGCAGATAAAGAAGGATTTTTGCGTACCGAACGTTCGTTAATTCAAACTATTGGTCGGGCAGCGCGTCATATCCGAGGGCAGGTTATTATGTATGCCGATCGCTTAACCGATAGTATGAAAAAAGCTATTGAAGAAACCGAACGTCGCCGTAAGATTCAAACTGAATATAATCAAGAAAATAATATTACGCCCCAACCAATTATTAAAAAGTCAAATAATGCTATTTTATCTTTCTTAGAAGTTTCCCGCAGAGTAAATCTACAGGACTTAGAAACTGTTGATGAAAATCTTAATGAATTACCTCTAGAAGATATTCCTGACTTGATTAATAAATTGGAAGCAGAAATGAAAGAAGCGGCAAAAAACCTAGAATTTGAGGAAGCTGCGAAGTTCAGGGATAGAATTAGAAAATTGCGTGATAAATTAGTAGGACGTTAAATAGTTCATTTTTTGTTTATGGCTTTTTTACTTTTAGTAGCAATTAGAGATAAATAATTGGGAATTGGGAGTCACTAAAATACATAAAATACAAATTTATAAGTCATATTTGTGTTTATGTTGGTTCTTTTTTTGTACAATTATTTAAATTTTTATTTTTCTATGTGCCTACTAATTTTATTATCATAATTAGTCTAACTCTGAGTTTTTATTTAGCTATTTGTGAATCCAGTTGTCATATTTTAAACAACTTAAATAAAATTATTTGTGTTATATTTAACTTGCTTTATTCCTAGTGGAAAGTGAGATTTTAAATAATGCTTAACACTATGATGTTTTGATATTAATACTTTTTAAGCTGTAATTAATGTTTACTCCCTGAATTGGACTCATCGATGAAACTTTAAAGTTCAGTCAAACGTCAATTGTGTCAAGCAATAATATAATGTGTGATTTAATCTAGATTGTGTTTCCATAGTCTAGATTAGTTGTTTGTAAAAATTAAAATCCAAATAGAAATACAAGTAAAAATAACTAAACTCCTAATTACTATGAAACTCCACTATCAGTTATCTAAACTACAAACACATTGTTTTAAGTCGCTTTTTATACTGTCATTTGCAATTGTATGTGCAATGTCTTTCGATACTCCGTTGCGCAATAAAAAACATCCCCTTCAACTGCCAAGTGCGATCGCACAACAATCAGGTCAAGGTCAACCACTACAAATTGATGGTGACCTAATACAATATGATAGTAAAACTCAGGTAGCAACAGCCCGTGGCAATGTGCAAATGTTGTATAAAGCACGAGGTATTCGAGCAACAGCAGCCCAAGCACAATTGTTTAATCGCGAACGTCGCATCGTTCTTAGTGGTGATGTGTATATTTTGCAAAATGGTGCTAATAGTATCCGGGCTGAAGTCGTCACATACTTAATTGATGAAGGGCGATTTGTTGCTCAACCAAAAGCGAACCAACAAGTACGATCTGTCTACATCGTAGATGATGCCAACCCTAATAGTAACAATACTACAGCAGCACCTTCCACTCCTGGTTTTAAACGCAGAAATTAGTATTGAAAACTCAATAAGGGGTGTATAAATTAGTTGTGAAAATTCTTTTAGATAATATACATAAATCTTACGGTAAGCGAGAGGTCGTCAAACGCGTTAATCTTTCTGTAGCGCAAGGAGAAGTGGTTGGTTTGCTCGGTCCGAATGGGGCTGGTAAAACAACGACCTTTTACATTACTTCCGGTTTAGAAAAACCAAATCAAGGAACGGTTTGGTTGGATAAGCAGGACATTACTCCCTTATCCATGCACAAACGAGCCAGACTTGGTATTGGTTATCTGGCACAGGAAGCGAGTGTTTTTCGTAACTTGAGTGTCCGGGATAATATCCTTCTAGTAATGGAGCAAACTAGCGTTCCATCGGAAGAATGGTCAATTCGCTTACAAACTTTACTAAAGGATCTAAGTTTAGAAAAAGTCGCTAATTCTAAAGGAATTCAACTTTCTGGAGGTGAACGGCGAAGAACAGAACTAGCAAGAGCTTTAGCTGCAGGAAAGGATGGACCCAAATTTCTACTTTTAGATGAACCATTTGCTGGAGTTGATCCGATCGCAGTTGCCGAAATTCAAGAAATTGTTGCTCAATTGCGCGATCGCCACATGGGAATTCTAATTACAGATCACAATGTTCGCGAAACCCTTGCTATTACCGATCGAGCTTATATCATGCGTGAGGGAGAAATTTTAGCTTCGGGAACTCCAGAAGAACTGTATGCAAATCCTTTAGTCAAACAGTATTATTTAGGCGATAATTTTCACGTCTAGCAAACACCGGATGAAAATTAGTTCCACATTTTGGTTAAAAATTTTGTCTGATGAGTAAGGGAAAAGGCAATGGGAAATGAAGAACAAATAAAAGGTAATATAACTCGATAGTAAATATCCAAACATTTTACTTGTCTGTCTATTTGTTTGTCATTTTTAATTAATTCCTATTGATTTACTTCCTCATTCCCAATACCCAATCTCTAATACCCAGAGGCTATGACTATAGCTACGCTACCTACGGAGCCGTCACCTGCGGATCTGCCGACGCCGCAGGCTCTATGCCGCAAGGCGGCGGCGGGCACGAGTGCTATCCCCATCCTCAGCAACTACTACTAATGGCTAAACAAAAGTCCTTTTATACCCTAAATTCGCTACTACCATTTTCGATAATGGATCGATACCTCGCAAGCGAATTACTACCACCATTTTTATTTGGTGTAGGGGCTTTTTCTTCTATTTTGGTATCAATTGGTGCTGTATTTGAACTAATAAGAAAGGTCGTTGAATCTGGTTTGCCCCTAACTCTTGCTGGACAAGTTTTTCTTTTAAGACTACCAGAATTCATTGTCTTAGCTTTTCCCATGTCCACGCTCCTTGCGACCTTAATGACCTATAGTCGCCTTTCCAGTCAAAGTGAATTGGTTGCTTTGCGTGGTTGCGGGGTCAGTGTCTATCGAATGGTTTTAACTGCAGTAATACTGAGTTTATTTGTAACGGGTCTTACCTTTATTTTTAATGAACAAATTGCACCAGTAGCAAAATATCAAGCAACAATAACTCTTAATAAAGCTTTAAAATCAGAAAGACCCACGTTTAAGCAAGCAAATATAATTTATCCGGAGTATCGCAGAGTCAAACAAGAGGACGGTAGTAAAGAAAAAGTTTTATCGCGTTTATTTTACGCCGATCAATTTGACGGTAACCGAATGAAAGGTTTGACAGTAATTGATCGCTCTCAAGAAGGTTTGGAAACTTTAAGTCAAATTGTTATTGCAGATTCTGGTAAATGGAATCCATCGGAAAATGTCTGGGATTTTTATGACGGTACTATATATTTGGTATCTTCTGACAGTTCCTATCGCAATATCATCAAGTTTGAACACCAAAAACTCAAATTACCCCGAACTCCGCTAGACGTAGCACAAAAAAGCCGAGATTATGGTGAGATGAATATTGCTCAAGCGTTGGAGCAATTGGAAATTGAACGTCTCAGAGGTGACGATAGAAAGATTCAGAAACTCAAAGTTAGAATTCAAGAAAAATTTTCTTTACCTTTCGTTTGTGTAGTTTTTGGGTTGATTGGTTCGGCGCTGGGAAGCGTACCCCAAAGAAGTGGGAAAGGTACAAGTTTCGCTCTTAGCATTGTAATCATATTCACTTACTATATAGTATCTTTTTTCGCTAGTGCCTTAGGGCAAGCAGGTATTCTTTCTCCGTTTATGGCAGCTTGGACATCCAACTTTTTGTGTTTGGGTATCGGTATCTTTTTATTGATGCGAATCGCAAAACGTTAGGTTCAGTTATCAGTTATCAGTTATCAGTTATCAGTTTTTGATTAGTGTTTCCTGGTTTTTATTTTCTGTTCACTGTTCACTGTTTACTGTTCACTGATAACTATTTAATCTTCATAATAAATACGACATTCTGGTGCATCTGGGTTTGCGGCACAGTATTCTTCAAAGGAAGCTTTGGTAGATATAATACTTTCAGCTTTTTGATTGATTGCTTGTGCTTGTAGTTCTTCAACCGCATCCCAAGCTGCAGTGCATACCTTAGAACTAGCACCATAAATTGCACAAATAGTGCGAGCTTCTTCTACTGCTTTTTGAATTACTTCTTCAAACAAAATAGCTTTGGGGCTATCAATAGTATCATTTTTAGTCAGAATATCTGTAACTGAAATTGTGCCTAATAATTCACCTTGAACTACAGGTGCGGTGTGGATACCGGTATTAGCGAACATTTTGGCTACATATTCTATACCCAGATCTGGATTGATGATAATACAGGGCTTGGACATAATTTCAAAGACCCTTACCTGTTTGGGGGATTTACCGTAAGCCGTTACCTTATAGATAATATCTGTTTCCGATACTATTCCATAAGCGTCATATTCATGACAGCGCTCGACAATCAAAGCTCGTATTCCATGATTTTTCATCAATGTAATTGCTTCTGCAACAGTCGCTGAACCCTTGATCGTAACTACCTCCTTGCTCATGATATCTTCGGCTTTCATCATTGCTTTAGCCTCCGGTTGTTAAACTAATTGGGGGTAATTATTAATTTGCTCAATCAATTACTTTTTTGATTGACAAGATTTAGGTGTTTACGATTTGGAGCTTAAGATTTAAAGCTTAGATTCAAAGTTGAGATTTAAAGTTGCAATTTAAAAATTACTGCTGCGATTATGTAAGTATTTTGAGATAAATATTTTTGAGATAATTTTGCCAGAATTTTACTAAAATTAACTAAAGTTTATAGATTTTCGCTATGAATTGAGCAGTTTGAAATATATGTTTTGAGTTTGAAATATCTATTTTGAAGTATGTAGCTTGGAGTTTTCTATTAAGTTTCCTCTAGCTGCAATATTTCTGTTTGACGATCGCTAGAGAAGATATAGACAAACTCACCCAAATATTAACCACATTCACATGGGGAATAAATTAAGAATGATGACATCTGTCTCAGGATTAGAGATGAATTATAAGGAATTGCAATTAAGTGACATACAACTAAAACATTGAGAATTAGCGTCAAGGAGTATTTCACTTCTAACTCCTGACTCCTGACTCCTGAATTTTTTATGTTTCCTATTTCCTTAGTTTGTTGAAACAGGAAAATACTATGAAAGAAAAAAGTAAAAACGGAGAGGGGGGGATTCGAACCCCCGTTGACGTTGCCGCCAAAACGCATTTCGAGTGCGCCGCATTCAACCACTCTGCCACCTCTCCAAACAAAAATATTTAATTGAAATAGACCTGAGTCTAGAAGAAACCAAAAGTTCCGCATTCTATTCTAACAAGAGTATCACGAGTTGAGAATAACCAACATATTCTTTTTTCTAATTTGTTCCCTATCTATATTTAATGCTTAACAAGAGTTAATTTTATACTTGCACTTGGTAGCAAATTCTGTAACGAGAACAAGATAAAAGGGAATTTAAGCCTAAATTTAAGAAAAAATAGACAATTATCCAAAATAAACATGTAATGCTTTTTCAAGACCTTAGAGACTATCAAATTCTATTCCTCACTTTGTTTTTAGTCTTGGGGATTGGGACAAGGGATTGGACTGTACGACCGGAATTAATTTTAATCGCTATTGCAACTTGCCTAATAACCCAATGGATCTTTAGTCGAGGAAATCAGTCTAAAGGTGATAGTTCAAATTCTTCTAACTCAAATTCTTCTAACTCAAATTCTTCTAGCTTGAATTTTTCTCACTCAAGTTTTGCTAACTTAGATTTCTTAAACTCCAATCTTTCCATCCGCAGCGCCTTAATTACTTCCCTAGGGTTAAGTTTGCTTTTGCGCGCTGACCATTGGACAACTATAGCCATCGCTGGATTTTTTGCAATCGCTAGTAAATTTATCTTTAAAGTAGGGAATAAACATTTTTTTAATCCAGCTAATTTTGGCATCATTGCAGCACTGATATTAACCAATGATGCTTGGGTATCCCCAGGACAGTGGGGGGAAGATTGGTGGTATGCAATGTTATTTCTTGGTGCTGGTGGAATAATTTTGCAAAAAGTTGGTCGCTGGGATACTACAGCAGCTTTTTTGGGTACTTATGCAGTTTTAGAAGGTATTCGTAATTTCTGGTTGGGTTGGACTTGGGATGTTTACTCACACCGTTTAATTAATGGATCTTTATTGCTGTTTGCTTTATTTATGGTGACCGATCCTCGTTCAATTCCTAATTCTCGTATCGGTAGGGTTATTTGGGCGATCTGCATCGCCACATTGACTTTTATTCTGAGGAATTATTTTTTGATGTCCACCGCTGTATTTTGGGCACTATTTTTACTTGCACCTTTAACAGTACTGTTTGATGCAATCTGGACTGCACAGCGATTTTCTTGGAGTAGTCAAGGAATTGGGGATTCAATCTTAGAGATTAGGGATTAGAAAGTATTAATTTTCTTTCCTATGTCCGTAACAAGTCAGCGCTTGATGGAGTAAGAAACAAGCAAAAGAACAAAATTAATCAATAATTGGGAATTGTATAAAAAGAAGTTTTTTCGTAAATATCAATCAAGAACTAAAAAATCAAAATGATACTCTCAATCAAACAAATATTTCGGGTATTAATTTCATTACTACTAAGTTTTGTCATACTGTTTTACTTTACCCCTGCAGCCTGGGCTTTTTGTGGATTTTATGTTGCTAAAGCTGATAGCAAACTATATAACCAAGCTTCTCAGGTTGTCATTGCTCGTAAAGACAATCGCACTGTGTTGACAATGGCAAATGATTATCAAGGTGATGTCAAGGATTTCGCTATGGTAGTTCCTGTTCCAACAGTGCTAAAAAAAGAACAAGTTAAAGTTGCAAAATCAAAAATTATTGAAAGATTAGATGCTTTTAGCGCACCACGTTTAGTTGAATATTTTGATGAAGATCCTTGCAACCCAATTTTATACGAAAGACAAGCATTAAGTGGTGCCAGTCGTGGTGCACCTAGACCAGCAGGGCGTTTGAAAAAAGCTGATAATTTAGGCGTGACTGTAGAAGCTAAGTTTAATGTTGGTGAATACGATATTGTTATTCTGAGTGCAAAAGAATCTAACGGTTTACAAACTTGGTTACGACGCAACGGCTACAAAATTCCTCGAGGAGCAAGAAGTTTACTGCAACCTTATATCCGTCAGGGGATGAAGTTCTTTGTTGCTAAAGTCAACTTAGATAAATTTGAGGAAAAAGGTTATCAATTCCTCCGTCCTTTGCAAATATCCTATGAATCTTCCAAATACATGCTTCCGATTCGTTTGGGGATGATCAACTCCACAGCAGAGCAAGACTTGTTGGTTTACATTATTTCCCCTAAAGGACAAGCAGAGGTTACTAACTATCGCACAGTAAAAGTTCCTTCAAATACTAATATCCCCGTATTTGTTAAAGATGAATTCAAGGATTTTTATAAATCTATGTTTAAAACAGCATATACCAAGGAAGACAAAAAAGTTGTTTTTCTTGAATATGCTTGGGATATGGGTACTTGCGATCCCTGTTCTGCTCAACCTCTCAACCGACAAGAACTCAAAGATGCTGGAGTATTTTGGTTAGACGAACCTGCTGTGGATCTACCAATCAATCCCAGAGGTCGACGTTTTCGTCGTCCTCACCCAAGTAACATTTTCATTACTCGCTTGCATGTCCGCTACACCCGCAATAAATTTCCTGAAGACTTGATGTTCCAAGAAACATCCAACAGACAAAACTTCCAAGGACGTTATGTTTTGCGACATCCTTTCAAAGGTGACTTAAACTGTAAAGCTGGTCGACAATATAAAAGGTCTTTACCTAGACGTTTTGAGAAAGAAGCACAAAATCTTGCCAAACTTACTAGTTGGAATATTCAAGATATTCGTAAGAAAATGAGTATCAATGAACAGCCTACTAACTCCTGGTGGCAAAGTTTATTGCAGTGGGTAGGATTTTAGTTTTTAGAATCCCCTAGCTACAGCTAGGGGAGCAATCAACTAAACACCACCACCAACTTGCTGTTGTTTTTGCTGATTAACCAGCGCAGCGTATAACCTATTGAGTGCATTAACATATGCTTGTGCTGATGCCACAATGATATCTGTATTTGCTGAGTGACCTGAGAAAACCCTTTCTTCGTATTGCAGACGAATAGTCACTTCCCCAATTGCATCTATACCCGCTGTTACTGACTGCACAGAAAATTCAATTAATTGATTGGGTACATTGATAACCCTGTTAATTGCTTTATATACAGCATCTACTGGTCCCGTACCAATTGCAGCATCAGTTAGTTCTTTACCATCAGGATTGCGAAGGGTTACTGTTGCTGTCGGACGACTGCGATCGCCACAGGAAACTTGTACTAATTCCAAACGAAATAGGTCTGGCGCTTGTTGAATTTCATCATTTACAAGTGCTTCTAAATCCCAATCAGTAATTTCCTTCTTTTTATCTCCGACTTCTTTAAATCTTACAAATGCTTTATTTAGATCGTTTTCTGATAGTTCAAAACCTAATTCTTTCAGACGAGTACGAAAAGCATTTCTACCTGAATGTTTGCCCAATACTATTTTATTAGTATTTAAACCTATCAATTGGGCATCCATTATTTCATAAGTTCGCTTATTTTTGAGTACTCCATCTTGATGAATTCCAGATTCATGAGCAAAAGCATTTGTACCAACAATTGCTTTATTTGGCTGGACTAATAAACCTGTTAAATTAGAAACTAAACGGGAAGTTTTATAAATTTGTTGAGTATCAATATTGGTTAATGGTTCTTCCGAGTTAGTAGGACGTCCTAAAAAGGGATTAAAATATTGTCGCCTTACATGTAGCGCCATTACTAATTCTTCTAAGGCTGCATTTCCTGCTCTTTCACCAATACCATTAATCGTACATTCTAACTGTCTAGCACCATTTTTTACTGCCTCTAAAAAATTAGCGACAGCTAAACCTAAATCGTTATGTCCATGTACAGAAATAATTGCTTGATCGATATTGGGAACATTATCTTTTATTCCTTTAATTAATGCTCCAAATTCACTAGGAGTTGTATAACCTACCGTGTCAGGAATGTTAATCGTAGTTGCTCCTGCTGCAATGGCTTGCTCTAAAACTTGATAAAGAAATTTTGGTTCGGAACGAGCAGCATCTTCAGGGGAAAATTCAATATCATCTGTAAAACTTTTGGCATAACTTACCATTTCCCCAGTAATTGATAGCACCTCCGATCTAGTTTTTTTCAACTTATATTCGAGGTGAATATCACTAGTCGCAATGAAGGTATGAATTCGTTGCTTTGCTGCAGCTTTGATTGCATCAGCGGCTGATTTGATATCTTCGTGACGTGCTCTAGCTAAACTGCAGATAACTGGACCATCGCTTGTTCCCACTGTTTCAGCAATCCTACTGACAGCTTCAAAATCTCCAGGACTAGCAAAGGCAAAGCCAGCCTCAATTATATCTACTCCCAAACGCGCTAACTGCTTTGCGATAGTAAGTTTCTCATCTATATTCAGAGTCGCTCCCGGACATTGCTCGCCATCTCTGAGGGTAGTATCAAAAATAATTATGCGTTCTGATTTGGTATCCATTATTGTATTTGTTTTTGTTTTTACTTGTTACTTAAAATACCTAATTCCTTAAGTTCTTTTTTATTTTTGTTAATAGTTATTAAGATTACTGACCTTCTACTTTCTCAATTGATTCTCTAACAGCATTCATATCTATATATCTATCGGTGGCATTACGTAATTCTCTTGCTATCATACCCTCAGTTGATACTACTGTAATATGAGTATTTTTTGAGCGTAATAGTTCAATAGCTCTTTCAAAATCACCATCTCCGCTGAACAAAACTACTCTGTCGTATTGGTCTACTGTATTAAACATATCTACGACTATTTCTATATCTAAATTTGCTTTTTGTGAGTAGCGACCAGAGACATCATCATAATATTCTTTAAGAATCTTAGTTCGGACTGTATATCCCAGACTAATAAGAGCATCTCGAAAACCTCGTTGATCCTGAGGGTCTTTTAAGCCAGTGTACCAGAATGCATTTACTAAAGTTGTACCTGGTTGCTCGTGTGCAAAGTATTCTAAAACTCTTCGGGGGTCAAAAAACCACCCATTCTTTTGTTGAGCATAGAACATATTATTCCCGTCTACAAAAATAGACAGGCGGTTGTGTGAGGTACCCATAATATATACACCTAAAAATATTTAAATCAATTTAGATTGAACAACAGATTATATCAATAATAAAATGGCTAATTTACTAATATATATAAAATATATTGTCATATAGAACCTTGATATAATTCATAAGGGCAAGTAAAAATAAAACTCAAACAATTTTTGTGTATCCCATAACTGCTTATACTTTTTCACATTTAGTAATCATAAAAAGTAGCTTGTAATCAAAATTGACTAATTTGGTTCTTCAGTTAGAACTGATTAATTACAGCATTAAGATGCTATACCTCAATCCAGTTTACTCTGAAAGCGGTATTCTCTTGGAACAGAGTGGAATTTACACTTTTTTGTCATGAGATGATCGTACTGCCACATAAGTTCATTTTTCCCACTTTGAGTGAGTATCATTCACTTGTAAGTGTTTTATTCAAGTCATAAAGCATAATATTTTCCTGTCCTAACTTCGACTAGAAGTTTAATGACTTACCTTGGTATGAATTAGGAAATTTTAAGTTCAAAACCTATCCAGGGAAGCTTATCTGACTTACCTTTAATTTTTTTGCCAAGATGATGACATCTCTGCATATTTTGTGTACATAAATTTTCTAAATAATCAATGTGTTGGATGAAACATGGTATACTGTATTTCAAAATTTTTCTGAGAAAATTAGGTAAAAAAATAAGCAATGTGGAGTAGATAATACAAATTTTTTTTCATTTGTATAAGATAATCATCTAAAATTAGAATATCAGGGTGTTTATACTAGAAAGCAATGTAAATAAAACAACAAAACATTAGCAGACCGTTCGAGAATCGCGGTATGGCAGAAGAACCTACATATACCTTAACCAAAGAAAATATCTCTGGTAGTAATCAAGCTGCAAATCAATCAGATAAGCCTATTACTAACCCAATATCGACAATTCAACCTCGGTTTATGAGTAAGTTGGGACATTTTCTTACGGTAGCTTGGACTATTGGTGCAGCGTTCCTGAGCTTTTCTGGGAATAGTTTGACCATTTCTCAGTCTTTAGAAAATCGTGCTCATGCAAGTTTTTACACTTTGCGCCAAAAGGAGACTCCCCCCAAAGAAATTATAATTTTGGAGATTGATGATAATTCTATCTCTTTACCAAGAGAAAGTTATCTACTTAACCCTAAAAACTATAGCCATTTAAAGGGACTTAAATCCTTTCCTTACAAAAGGGAAGTATATGCTCAGGTAATTGATAAGTTGATTGCTGCTGGAGCTCGTCATGTCGCATTACATATAGTCTTTGATAGCGCTAGTAGCTATGGAGCAAATGATGATCAAAAGCTGGCTTCTGCATTAAAACGCCATGGCTCGAAGGTAACTTTGGCTACTTTATATCAAGACAGTCAGTTCCTTTACGGTACGATAGATCGAATCATAACACCCTTATCTAAGTTTCAGAATTATCAATCATCAGTTAATATTGAAAATTTTCTTAAGGAGAAAGACGGTGAAATCCATAGACTATCTTACTCATTTGTTGAAACAGTAAAACAACAATTAAAAGAAGATGGTTTGCTAAAACAACAATTAAAAGAAGATGGTTTACTCGACGTTGATATAACTTCATTTGATCGAGCAGTGTTACGAGGTGCAAAAATTAATTATCCCGAACCCTTGGGCGATCGCATATATTTTTATGGTCCTCCAGGAACATTTGAGAGAAAATCATTTTGGGAAGTATTTGACCCGGAATTTTGGGATGCAAATTTCGACGCGGGAAAAATATTTAAAGATAAGATAGTTTTAATTGGAGCTACAGGTAAGCTTGCGAAGCAATTTCCCGTACCAGTCTCAAACAGTTTATTCTCTTCAACAAAAATGTTTGGGGTAGAAATTCATGCTAACGCGATCGCGACTTTGATGGAAGGAAAGGCGATTGCTCAAGGGATTGAAAGTAATGTAGGACGTGGTTTATTCACTTTATGTTTAGTGGGAGGAATAGCTTTATTTATTGCCAAAATTAAACGAGGAACAAAGAGATTTTTTGTAAGTATACTAGTTGCTACAACTTGGGGAGGAATAACCTACGCATTATTTTTTTATGGTAAGTTAATTTTTCCCACAGCAGTTCCAATAATAGGAATTATTGGTATAGGTTTTTCTTACTTAGGAGTAGAGCTAACAAGAGAATTGATACGAAAAAGCCAGCTAGTGGATATTTTCCGGAGATATTCCACAAGTCAGGTTGTTCGGGAAATTTTGAGTCAGCAAGAAGACCTCAAAGACTTGATCTACCAAAGACAGATGGAAATCTCAGGTAAAATTTTAGATGCTAGATACAGAATAGTTAAAGTTCTTGGCGCTGGTGGATTTAGCGAAACTTATATTGCTGAAGATTGCAAACGTCCTGGAAATCCCTTGTGTGTTGTTAAACAATTAAAACCAGTAAACGATAAACCCGCTCAATTGGAAGTCGCAAGACGACTATTTAATTCTGAAGCGAAAACTCTGGAAAAATTAGGTAAGCACAATCAAATACCTCAACTGTTAGCTTACTTCGAAGAAGAAGAAGAATTTTATTTAGTTCAAGAATATATCATGGGTCATCCCCTAAGCCGAGAAATTCCATCAGGCAAAATTCTTGATGAAAGAACAGTAATCCATATTTTAAAAGACTTACTACAAGTATTGGAATTCGTACATGCAAATGAGGTAATTCATCGCGATATTAAACCTAGTAATATTATCCGTCGAGAATCAGATAGAAAACTGGTATTAATTGATTTTGGTGCGGTGAAAGATGTAACGTCTCAATCAAAAGATGAGCTAGAGCAAACATCTTTTACCATTGGTATTGGTACCAAAGGTTATGCACCTAGCGAGCAATGTTTTGGACGTCCCCAGTACAATAGCGACATTTATGCAGCTGGTACAATCGCCATCAAAGCTTTGACAGGTAAAGCTCCCCACGAAATTCCAACCGATGGTTATGGAGAATTAAAATGGACAGATCGGGTGAATGTTAGTCCTGCTTTTGCAAAAATTATCAGTAAAATGGTGCTCAATGATTATAAAAGACGATATCAGTCAGTATCAGAAGTATTATCAGCGATCGCAAAGTTAGGAATGGGTAGACAAACAAACTACAATCACCACTTACCAACCGATAACATTACTTTAGCTGATACCGATATTCCAACTACACCTTGGGTAATTCCACCCGATGATGACGAGCAAAACTCAACTTCTATGTCCCCTACTGATGAGTGAATCAGTTATACATGTCCGGTAAAACACTTGCGATAAGGTTTCGTAGTAGCGCTTGAGCGCTAATATCTTTACTATGGCGCTAAAGCGCTACTACAAACAAAAGTATTTTTTCACAAGCAATTAAGCGGACATGATATTATCAGTTATCAATTACCTATTACCTATTACCTACAAACTAATCTTGGCGTAAACGGCTGGCAAAAATTGCTGCTTGAGTGCGATCGCGTAAATTTAAACGACTTAAAATACTATTAACATGATTTTTAACTGTACGTTCTGAGATAAAAAGTTTGCCAGCAATTTCACGGTTATTGAGTCCTTTGGCAATTAGTTGTAATACTTCTTTTTCTCTAGGTGTTAACTGCTCAAATTCTGGTGGAATTTCTACACTGGAAGTGGCAGTTATAACTTTTTCAAATAATCCAGGTCCCATTTGAGTGTAACCTTTATTCACCGCCCTGATTGCCTGCGCCAGTTCTTCAGATGGCGTGTCTTTGAGTAAATACCCCTTAGCACCAAATTTCATTGCTTGGGTAATGTAATCATCATCATCAAAAGTTGTCAGTACTAAAACTTTAATATTAGGTGCTTTTTGCTGCAAATTACGAATAGCTGCGACTCCATCCATAATTGGCATTCGCACATCCATAAGTACCACATCTGGCTGTAATACCAATGCTTGCTCTATCGCCAGCTTACCATTTTCAGCTTCGCCGACCACCTCAATGTCTTGCTTCGCTTGTAGAAGGCTACAGAGTCCTTCCCGGATAATACTTTGGTCGTCAACCAGTAAAACTCGGATCATGCTGTACTGATAGTGGAATCTCAATCTGAATTTTACAACCTTGATTGGGTTGACTGCTAAGTTGGAAACGACCTCCAAATGTTTCAACCCTTTCTCGCATTCCCCGGAGTCCAAATCCAGTAGTATTTTCATTGGGGTCAAAACCTTGACCGTTATCTTCTAATAATAAAGATATATATGTAATTCTTTCTCTTAAGTCTAATCTTACCCGTTCGGCATAACCATGTTTGGAAACATTAGTTAGTGCTTCTTGGACTACTCGATATAATGCTGTTGATATTTCATCTGGTAATGAAGATTGTAAATATATTTCAGATACAACCTTGGTTCCTGTAGTTCTTTCAAAGTCTTGGATTAAATTTATTAAAGCATCTGTGAGTGACTTACCTTGTAATGGGTTTTTTCTTAAAGTTGCAACTGAGTTACGAACATTTTGTAATGCTTCTTTCCCTAGTTGTCTGGCTTTATCTAAGTGTTGCTTTGCCTGTTCTAAATTTACATTAATCTGCATTGCTACATTCTCTAGCTGAATGCTTTGAGCTGTTAGAGAATGACCCACAGAATCATGAATTTCCCGAGCTATCCGATTACGTTCCTGCAAAGTAGCTTGATTTTCAATCAATAAAGCATATTCACGCAAACGTTGATTCGCAATGGCGAGCTTTTCGCGACTTTGTTTTTGTGCTAATAGTGTACCCACCAAAAGCATGACAAAAATCAAGACTAGACCAAAAAGCACTGCTGCATTGAGTTTCCAGTAAATCAGAAATTGTTGTGCTAAATCTGGTGATATCCTCCGAAATACTCGCGGTAATGGTCTACCCAAGGATACACCAAAGGGTCTAATCTGCATTACTGACATTAACTGCATGAGGATAAAAGAAATATAAGTAAATATTCCTACGGCTATACGTCCGCTCCAAGGAAACATTAAACAAGCGCGGATTGCAACAACTAATAACAACGCAGGAAAAACTCTTTCTCCTCTTCCTCCCCATAAAATAATCAGCCAACTTAAACCTAATCCCACACTGGTGTATACCCATTGCATGAGTCGCGACCCAAAAGGTAGTCGCAGTCCCATTAAAGCCAAAATTCCAAGACTTACTAAAATTCCAGGAGTAAAAATTATTGGTGGTTGATGAAACCGATGGGGTCTTAATAAGTGAGGTGGTGGTAAATATTCTCTAGGAATTTGTAATCTTGAAAATACTGCCAGAAAAGCAATCCCTAGTAATATTAATTCTAAATAAAATAAAAGACGAAACGGATGTTTTTTCCAACTCAACCGTTGCATAATCTAGTATAACCTAGCTGCAGCTATAGTTTGAACTTTATTACTATAAAGTAAATCATTTTTTAGCAACAGTAACCCTCGTCCTACTATAATTTACACCTCATAGGCCAAAAGTACTAGATAAATATAGTACCTCGGTAACTCATAGTTTAGGATTAGGGATTCATGCAGTTTATATAAGATATTTTATAGGATTTAATTGTTCGCAATCAAAGCGAATAAAGTTCAAAAAAGTAGAGTTCAAAACCGTAAAATTCAAAATCGTATTTTAACTATTACGAGGGATCTAATATGAATTGGCGTCAAATTTCTGTATTATTAGCAGCTTCAGTTATTCTACCAGCAGGTAGTGTTACTGCTAATCAGCTGAGTATTTCATCCACAAGTGTGAGTCAGAGCAATACATCTGTATATTCTGGCAAAATTGCTCAAGCTTCACCAGATGCTCCAAATTTCAAAAGGAGACGACGTGGTAAGGGAGGGATGAAGAAAATATTTCAGCAACTCAACCTAACTACCGAACAGCAAGAACGGATCAAAGCGATTCGTCAAGAATCCAAAGAAAATAATAGTAGTTTGCGTCAAGAAATGAGGCTAGCCAAAGAAGAAATGCGTAAACTGATGATACAAAATAAATCTTCTGATCGCGAACTCAGACAACAACATGAAAAAATTCAAAATCTGAAAAAAGAACTAGGAAATCAACGATTTGAATCAATGCTCAAAATTCGCCAAGTTCTTACTCCCGAACAACGTAGTAAAATGGCTGAATTAAAACAACAACGCTGGCAAAATCGTCGCAAACGTTGGCAAGGTAGACGTTACTAGGATGTACATATTCAGAGGCGTTACACCACAACGTCTCTAAATTTTTATTTACGAATGCAATTTCGATACTTTATAACTATTCAAATTAACACAGCTAATACAAAGCTAATAAATGTATTTAACTGTGGAATTACTGTTTAACTTTATTGGTTTTGCTTATCATATCCGCAAGGAATGCAAAAATTCCTAACTGCATAGAACTAAAAAATAACAAGAGCGTGAATTGCCTTAAGCTTTGGTGGCTAATAATATCTTGTATTAAAGTTAGGATAAAACCCCCAAATAATACACTTGCTATCGGTAATAAAAATCTTAAAGGTGCAAAGTAAATTCCTATGTAGATAATTAGTTGCATGAACTCTAAAGCATCTTGTATCGGATTAATTTCACCTTTTTTGACCTTATAGTGATAGTAAATAGGTTCGTAGTGCACAACATAGTTATTACTTAACATTGCCAAAGCTGTTGTAGTATTAAAACTACCTGTGTCGGGAATAGTATTGAGAAATTGTTCGACTACATCTTTACGAAAGACCCGTAAGCAACTATTTAAATCTGGTATTGAAGACATGGTCAGCCATTCAGCAATATAGGTTAAACACGAATTAGAAATTTGGCGAAATTTTGAGTCTTTCATCCCAACTCGAGCAGTTGCAACCATATCGGCTTGCAACATTAAACTGACCAGTTGGGGAATTTTTTCATTTGGATAAGTCCCATCAGCATCAGTTGTCACAATTAGTGGATACTTTGCTTGACTGATTCCGGTTTTAACTGCTGCACCATAGCCTAGGTGTCGCTGATGTTCAATTACTTTTACATCTAATTGCGATCGCAACAAATCGCCAGTACCATCACTAGAAGCATCATTAACTACAATAATTTCATATTCACAATTAGTGCGATCTAAATAGTCACGAAGGCTATTTAGGGTAAAACAAATCATATTTTCTTTATTGTAAGCAGGTATAACCACTGAAAAAGCTGGGTAAGCAATTTCATACCCTTGTGCTTGTATAGGCGATCTATCACGTAATTTCATAAAAGCAATGTCGCATAAAATATGTTGTTTATGATACAAGATAATTTCCGTTTGTGTATTTATATTTAGTAAAAAAATAAATTTTATGTTTACTGAACGTAGTGAAACTGTTTAAATACAGATAAGCTCGTTACAGGTAGTTCGCACATAACCTTCAAAGAACCAGAACGATTTTCATTTGAATATTCTTGGTTACTTTCACAAAATTAGATAATTTCAGTATATAAACTCACATAAACTTTCATGTTTGCAACTATTGAAATTTATCAGTTATATCTGAATCAAAGTATTTTTATCTGAAGAACTATAATTATTTATTATACATACTCCGAGTATGTTTACCAGAGTAAGATATCAAATCACAAACTATATGAAAACTCTTCAGTATAAAAAGATGCTATTGCTATTCAACCTCCCAGTTATTCCTCAGAATAGGCAATGCTATAAATAAAACAAAATACCAACCATACAAAAATGTGAGTGATAAAAGTATGATTTCTTAAAAAAATAACCCAACAAACTAGTATATCTGTCTTCAATTGGTAAAACCATAAATCATATGATTTACTAATAATTGTACTGTAAATATTTTCAAATAAAATTTAAGTTATACTATTTACATAATTTAGAGTTATGTTATTTGGGAGGGCTATTAAAATTGCTGTCAATAATCATACATCTAGCCCGATTATTCTCTCAAACAGCTATCTCAAACTTAAAAAAAAACCTTATTTTACAAGTTAAATAAACTTCAAGTTTACATAATCTTGCTTAATTGGTATGAAAGAGAAATAATAAATTTAAATTCATCTATAAAAGTGACTCAAGATAATTTTGATACAAATACTTCAAATACGATAAAAATAATTAAAGGAAACTCAAATATAGAATCATCAGTTTCAGAAAACCCAACATCAAAGCCTTCAATTACAGAACAGGCAATTACAGAACAAACTATTATAAAAACAATAGCAGAAACAGAAACAGAAACAGAAAAACTAACAAATAATTTAGATATTACTGATTCCTCTTCTCAAATTGAAAAACAAAAAGCCTTAGCAAGAGTTATTTCCCGTATTCGAGAATCTTTAGACTTAAAATCTATTTTCAACACAACTGTCACTGAAGTAAGACAACTTTTAAATGCAGATCGTGTTGGAGTATTTAGATTTTATCCAGGTAAAGATTGGGAAGGAGAATTTATTTATGAAAATGTAGGAGAAAAATGGAAATCAGGAACGGGAGAAAAAGTTTCTGATCGGTGTTTTAGCCTTCGATATGCCGAACTGTACAAGCAGGGAAGAGTCAATGCAATTGCTGATATTTATCAAGGTGATTACAAGCAATGTTATATCGATGTTTTAGAAAAATTTCAGATCCGTGCCAATGTTGTTGCACCCTTACTCAAAGGAGATCAACTCTGGGGATTATTGTGCATTCACCAATGTCGCGCTCCTCGTAACTGGCAAGAATCTGAAATTGAATTTGTTAGCTTAATTGCAGAGCATTTAGGTGTTGCGTTGCAACATATTGAATTATTCAGACATGCAAGACTTCATGTAGATTTACAAAAAGCATTAAATGGGGTGATTTCCCGAATTCGTAAGTCTTTAGATCTAGATAATATTTTTAAAATAACGGTAACTGAAGTTCGTCAACTACTTAAGACAGACCGAGTTGGAGTATTTCGCTTCGAGCCAAACTTGGACTGGGAAGGAGAATTTATTTATGAAGATGTGAGATCGCAGTGGTCTTCGGCATTATCTATCAAATTACGGGATACCTGCTTTGCTGCCGAATTTGCAGGGCTATATCAGGAAGGTCGAATCAGAGCAATATCTGATATATATGAAGCTGGCGTTAATAATTGCCACATTCAAATTTTGGAAAGATTCCAAGTACGTGCCAATGTGGTTGCACCTTTAATGAAAGGTGATAATTTATGGGGTTTGCTATGCATTCATAATTGCAGTAGTCCCAGAGACTGGGAAGACTTTGAAATTGAATTTGTGCAACAAATTGCCGAACACTTGGGCGTTGCATTACAACAAGCAGATTACCTCGAACAAGTAAAAGCCCAATCAGCACAATTAGCACAAGCAATAGAACGGGACAGAACAGCAAGATGGCAGAAAAATATAGCTATCACTGTTGAAAAAATTCGTCAGTCTCTCGACCTCGAAACCATTTTTCGGACGACCACCTCTGAACTCAGACAGCTGCTTAATGTTGATCGAGTAGCTATTTATCGTTTCAATGCTGATTGGAGTGGTGAATTTGTATCTGAATCAGTAGCAGATGGTTGGAATTGTTTGATACAGGAACAATCACAACTTTCGGACTTGCTTGCCGATATTAGTGAATGTAGCGTCAAAATATTTGCTAAGCCCCCGATGGTAGATACTTATTTACAAGATACGGCAGGAGGAAGTTTTGCGAAGGGCGAACTATTTCGTATTTGCAATGACATCTATAAGGCTGATTTTAAAGAGTGTTACATCAAAAGCTTAGAATTATTTCAAGCCAGGGCTTACATTATTGTTGCGATTTATCACAGTCAGAAACTTTGGGGATTGCTTGCAGTTTATCAAAACTCCGGACCTCGCGAATGGCACTCTGAAGAAGTCTACTTCCTTAACCAAGTTAGTACTCAGTTAGGTGTAGCTTTACAACAAGCAGAATACTTACAAAAATTAAAGCATCAAGCAGCAGAGCTATCAAAAGCAGCCGAACGGCAAAGAGCGCTCAAAACAACCGTAGAGAAAATTCGCCAGACCCTCGATATTGACACCATTTTTAAAGCTACCACCAAAGAAGTACGTCAATTATTAGACGTAGAGCGAGTAGCAATCTATCGCTTTTACCTCGATGGTAGTGGTGAATTTGTCGCAGATTCCATAGTTGATGGCTGGATGCCTGCAACTAAGCCGCAACCAGTAACCGAACGTTTATTGTTGCAAACTACGAAAGCTGGTAAATATCCACGTAATGAAGTATTTGTCCCGATTTCCCAAGGTGAAAAGCTGTGGGGATTATTAGTTGCTTACCAAAATTCCCAACCGCGTTACTGGCAAGATGAAGAACTTAGTTTGCTCGCACAAGTAGGCGTACAATTGGGGGTAGCATTACAGCAAGCAGAAGCATTAATACAGGTACAAGAACAAGCAGAACAACTAGCTCAAGCAGCGGAAAGAGAACGTAAAGCGGCACAGCGAGAACGAGCACTAGCAACAACGGTAGAAAAAATCCGCCAAACCCTTGATATAAATACCATTTTTGCCAATAGTACTCAAGAGAGCCAAAGACTTTTAGAAGTAGATAGAGTGGCAATTTATCGCTTCTACCCCGATTGGAGTGGGGAATTTGTTGCTGAATCAGTAGCTCCTGCTTGGAAGCCAGTACGGGAAATTATACCTGTAATTGCCGATCGCTTTTTGCAAGATAATCAGGGAGGCGAATATGCCAAGGGTAAGATTCTGGTTGTCAATGACATTTACAGCACAAATTATTCTGTTTGCCATATTGCTTTAATCGAGCAGATGCAGGCAAGAGCGTATATGATCGTACCGATTTTCCAAGGTGAAAAACTTTGGGGATTACTCGGAGCATACCAAAATACTGGACCCCGTGATTGGCAACAAGATGAGATAGACTTATTGCTTCAAGTTTCTACACAGTTAGGAATAGGTATCCAGCAAGCAGAATTACTCGAGCAGACCCAACAGCAAAAAGAAGAACTCAGCCAAACAATTAAAGAGTTACAGCGCGCTCAAACTCAGTTAATTCATAGCGAAAAAATGGCAGGCTTGGGTCAGTTAGTTGCTGGAGTCGCCCATGAGATTAACAACCCAATTAATTTTATTCACGGAAACATTGCCCATATAGATAATTATGTGTGCGACTTGCTCAATTTGCTCAACCTTTATCGAAGTGCTTATCCTCATCCAGAATCACATATTCAAGAACAAGCATCTGCAATTGATTTGAATCATCTGATCGAAGACCTACCCAAAATTACTGACTCAATGAAAATAGGTACGGGGCGGATTTTCTCTTTGGTGCAGTCCTTACGTACTTTTTCACGATTGGATGAAGAAGGAATGAAAGCCTTTAATATCCATGATGGTATTGACAGCACGTTATTGATTTTGCAACATCGGCTCAAACCTAGTATCAACGCGCCTGAAATTGAGATCTTTAAGGAATATGGCAATCTGCCCTTAGTGGAGTGTAATGGCGCTCAACTAAACCAGGTATTTACAAATATCCTCAGCAATGCTATGGACGCCATAGAAGCGATGTTAGTTGCGACTAATAATCGTAAACCCAAACAACCTAAAATTACTATCCGTACAGAAGTTATAGATGGAAATAGTATCCTAATTAGAATTGTGGATAATGGTTATGGAATTCCGGATGAATTGCAATCTCGTATTTTTGAACCATTTTTTACAACAAAGGAAATAGGTAAAGGTACTGGTTTGGGTTTATCCATTAGTTATCAGATTGTTGTTGAAAAACATGGCGGTCAATTTAGATGTTTTTCTGAACCCGATAAAGGTAGTGAATTTTGGATTGTGATTCCTATCAAAAGGTTAAATAGTTTGAATCATTGATAGTAAACCTTGAGGGGTTGGGAATTGGGAATTGGGGATTTGTGTAAGTTGATTTTGTGTAAATTATTTGTACGATTGCAATCGCTACAATTCTCAAGAAAACTCTTTGTTCTGTTCCCTGTTCCCTTTTCCCTGTTCCCTGTTTCCTGTTCCCCGTTCCCTTTTATTCTAAAAAAAATATCCCAACCAATATGCCCGTTGCTTCGCTATCAAACAACTCGACCATAGCAGGCGATAAAATTTTTCCCAGAATTTACTTGATTATTTAACCAAGCCCACATTTGGTCGCCAAAGGAAAAATGCCACCATTCTCTGGGATTACGGCAAAATCCTGCTTTTTCCATGATGCTACACAATAGTTTTCGTTTGGCATGATAGTCTTGCGATTGCGAATCATCACCCAAAGCATAGTAATCAGGAAGCGATCGGTCGGAAAGTTCATCGATGGGTGAGCCCATATTAATTATTTGTCCGCGTTCATTTACTAAAGTGACATCCACTGCAGCACCTGTGGAATGGGGAGGAGGTGTATTCTTGTCAAGGCTAGGTGTTGCCCAAATTTTGTATACTTCTTCCCACAATGCTTGAACTTGGATACTTGAAAGTTCGCTTTCTTCCAGTTTTCGTTCTTGCAAAGCTTGCTTGAAACTATAGTTGACCATAAATTCCTGCACCGCTACAGGACGATAAGCATCAAATATCTGAATGCGCCACTCTGGAAATAATTGGCAAAGATGATTTTGTGCAGTTATTAGCCTTTCAACAACACTTTTTCTTAAAAAATAGGGGGAATATTCTCCGTAGGGTGCACCTAACTTTATATAAGGATGGGGAGACTCCAATGCAAATTTTTCTAAGGGAATCTCAATCAAAGGTTCATTAGATTCAACGATAGGAATTTTATGATATGGTCTCATGTGAAGAAAAATAACTCTAACAATCTCTGAGATATTAGTTTTTCTAACTAAGAATACACTTTGATTTAGAGATATACGTATTGTTAAATTTACAAATGGGTTTTTAATTTGGTGACTGGCGCTGCAGTTTTAGGTTAGGACATTTTTTATTCCGTGTTCCCTTCTTGGCAAAATATAATGTCCTAACCCATAGGCTTACTGGAACTAACTTACGAGATCGGGGAATACTTCCCCTACAGCTGGATGTACCAGGCGGAAATTACTTACGTTTAAGCCTTTGGCTAATGCAGGATTACGATCCAAAGCTTTCATCCCCGAATTTGCTAATTGGAGAATATAAGGCAATGTACTATTATTTAATGCTTGAGTTGCAGTCCAAGGTACCGCCCCTGGCATATTGGGTACTCCATAATGTACCACTTCTTCTTCCAGATATATGGGTTTAGTATGGGATGTTGGGTGTAAAGTTTCGATACATCCACCTTGGTCTACAGCAACATCCACAATTACAGAACCAGGACGCATTTTTTGCACGAGTTCGCGGGATACTAATATTGGAGCTCTTTTTCCAGGTACCAACACAGCACCAATTAGTAAGTCTGTTTCCCTAACAGCAGCCTCAATATTGCTCGAATTGCTATAAATTAGTCCTACCCTAGAACCAAATAAAGTTTCTAGGTATGAAAGACGCTCAACATTAATATCAATAATTTCAACAGAAGCACCCATCCCAACGGCAATTTTTGCAGCTTCTGTTCCAACAACACCACCGCCTAAAATTGTCACTTTTCCTTGTTTGACTCCGGGGACTCCACCCAAAAGCACACCTCTACCACCTTGCTGCTTTTCTAGGAATCGCGCCCCAAATTGTACTGATAGGCGACCGGCAATAATACTCATTGGAGCTAGCAAAGGTAATTTATTGCTACCTGATTGTTCTACCGTTTCATAGGCGATCGCGCTAACTCCACAGTCAATTAAATGCTCGGTTAGTTTCCGGTCAGCAGCTAAATGTAAATACGTAAATAATATTTGACCTTTTTGAAGAAATTTATATTCTGGAACCAACGGTTCTTTAACCTTGACAACAAGCTCCCTATTCCATGCTTGCTCTGGATTTGGGACAATTTTAGCACCAGCGTCTACGTAGTCATTGTCCATAAAACCTGCACCAATACCTGCTGATGATTCAACAAATATGGTGTGACCTTTTTCTTTAAGTGCCCTAACACTGGAGGGACTCACCCCAACTCGAAACTCTTGGTCTTTAGTTTCCTTGGGAACACCAATTTCCATATATTTGCCTGCCTCTAAGTTTATTTTTCTTAAGTTTAGTTTGTCACTCTTGTCGGGATAATTACCGTATTCAAAATAGCCAACAAGATAATTTTTAATGGGTAATTTTTTGTTTTTTCTATCCCGTATATAATTATCTTCACCACCAATTTTGAATTTTCGTGCTTGACGACCCCGTTTAAATTTTTCAAAATATAAATATTATTTACTTTTTGTTAAGACTTCTGGCTGTGCTATGAGAGATACTAGTACCCAGGAGATTGCAATTTTTCTTAAATTTAATTAACAAATTGAATTAATTAAAAAATTAAAATTGTCTTTCTTAGCTTGCAAAAAGAATATTGTAGTGGTACCAAAAAGGAGGAAATAATGGTTTCAGATACACAGCCTAGCGTTACACCAAGACTAGAAGAACCAAAATTTGGTTTTAATGAGTATGCTGAGCGCTTAAATGGTCGTGCAGCAATGATTGGCTTTTTGATTATGATTGCAATTGAGTATTTCACCGACAAAGGTGTTTTAACTTGGCTTGGTCTTCAGTAAATTAATACCAAATGAATTCATTCTCGAATAATTCAAGGTAGCTAAGTTAACAAGTTGGTTAGATTGATGACTGTGATGCAGGCAAATATCTAGTTTGCCTGTATTCCAGATATCTATCTTTATAATGTTGACTTCACCAGTTGTCCGGAGAATTACACTCTCATGGTGAAGAAAATTTATAATAGTATATAGACTCTCATTAAAAGCACTGTCGAGCGGGTGAGTTATACTCAGTAAGTTTGCACACAAAGTGAACAAAAAAACAAATAAGCTGTGATGAATGCTGTATTACCTCGAGTTTTAAAATCAGCCTACCGAAAAGAACCTCTGATAAGCATATTTATGACTATTGGCATTGTGGATGCCGTAATTGGTGGATTTGATGATAGCTGGTCTTTGTTTGCTTTTGGTTTAGGGGCGTTGGGTGTTGCTCTAACATTTAAGTTGTGGCGAATGCAACAGCGTCCTCCTGTACCGGAAGAACCCCAAACCCAAGAGTATTATTTACCAGCGCAATCATCAAGCTCTGCTTTACCGATGCTGAGTATTGCGAAGAAAAAACCACCACAGTAAATTAGATATTTGAGAATTAGATATTTAATATTTGATGTTTGATATTTAATTTGATATTTGATATCCCAAAGTGGGAATGATAGGTGTATCGCCTTTCTTGTCAGCATTATGCAGGTAAGGCGAGTTTTTTGTTTTTATTTGACATGGTGTTGATATTAAACAGACATCAAGCCTATCATTTATATGAATAAGCATTACATTAAAGTTGCTCGAAGTATTCAACCTTTAAGAAAAAAATTTTTTAAGCACTCATTTACTAGGTATTTAGGCGTTATTAGTTTTATTGGTTGTACCGGATTATTCTTTTTTGGAGAAGTACTACCTGTAAGTTCTGCAAATGTTACACCTGAATTATTGCTCAAGTTGCGCAGGTCTTTAGCAAAACCTAAGTATATTGAATCTAACTTAGCCCAGCCTAAATTACTTTACACCTTAAAAGGACATACAGGTACTATAAAATCCTTAGCATTTGGTCCTAAAGGAAAGATGTTAGTTAGTGGTGGAGCAGAAAATGATGGTGTAATCCGTATATGGAATTTGAAAAAAGGTAAACGAATGGGGATCATTCGCAAAGCTCATCAAACTGCGGTATTATCCTTGCTAGTTTCGCCTGATGGTAACACTCTGGTTAGTTCTAGTAGCGATAACACTATTAATCTTTGGAGTCTTAATAACCTGAAATTTACCCGTTCCTTTGTCGGACATACAAGTAATATTCTTTCCCTTGCAGTATCTTCCAACAGCAAAATTTTAGTTAGCGGTGCTTTAGATGGAATTAAAATGTGGGATTTATTACAAAAACGTCCCTTGGGAACATTAACAAGATTTGGTAACCCCACGTACGCTGTTGCTATTAGTCCAAATAATCAAACCTTAGCTAGTGGTGACGATCGCGGAGAAATTCAATTATGGGATTTAAAAAGTGGTAAATTAATTCGTACTTTTGTCGCCCATTCTCGCTCGGTTACTTCTGTTGCATTTGCTCCTGGGGAAGGATCCCCTGATGGTATTAGTACCCTAGTTAGTGCTAGTGGCAATAATCGTACAATTAAACTATGGGACACCAAGACTGGTAAATTAACTCGTACTTTTCAAGAACATACAAGTAGAATTAACGCAATAGCCATTGACCCTACAGGAAATATAATGGCGAGTGCTCTTCAAGACGGAATTATGTTGTGGGATTTGAAAACAGGTAAATTACTTCACAAACTTCGCGGACATTCTGACTGGATAAGTGCAATAGCTTGGAGTCCAGATGGAAAAATGCTTGCTAGTGGAAGTTTTGATAAAGAAGTAAAAGTTTGGCAGTTTCAATAGATCAGTTAATTTAAATCATCAATAAACTCAATTAATGACTTCAATCAATTATATGAATTAATAATATTGAATCAACGAACTTAAATGATTAATGATAAAAACCTACTAAACCCACCGGAGCAGAACTATCAAATCTTTTTCCCACATAATTTAGCCACTGCTTGATGGTACCAATTGCTTCTGTAATCGTATTATCTGCGCCAATATAGTCCTGGTTTTTGATTTCCTCAAATGCTTGATAAGCAATGTTAGTTGTGATGTAGCCAAAAGCAGGGAGATCTTGAACAGATGGGATTGGTAAAGGTAAAGAACCATCAATCAATTTTACCAGTCGAAATTCTTTAACGATCCCCAGTTCTTCAAGAGCAAAATCTACTTCCTGTAGCCATTTGTAGGAACAGGGATAAAATGGCGCATTATTCAAAAAGTCCTCTTGAAAAACCTCACAATAAAGCTCGATCGCATAAGCATATATAGCCCCATATTTTTGATTTAAAGCTTCTCCTCGAATAATTTCTGCTAAAGCTTCAAGCAAAGAAGGCGCACCATGCTCAATTAACAGGCTAAATTCCCTGTTATATTTTACTATCCTGTTATGACACTGTTTTTGTACCAATGAAATCAATTTTTCATTACCAGAACCGTAAATAGAAGCCAGCTCGTCAATATTTATTGCATAAACTATTAAGCCGCAACTCAAATCGAGCATATTCTTTTGTCTTAGATAAATTCACCTTTTACTGATATTAGATAAAATTGGTCATTTCTCATACGGTATTGCATCACAATTAGAGATTGAAATAGGTCGTATCAATTCACCTCGACTAGCGATCGTCTATATGATTTTGTTTACTGTTTACTTAACGCCACATGACCCAAAAGTGATATTTGTTGAGCAACAAGAATGGAAATATTACTTTTTGGACGGGAGGACAAACATAATATGAAAGCGGTATTACTCGACTTTTATACATAGTGAGCTGAAGTAGTAAATGATACTTTAGCCCAGAGCCATATTTTGATTTAAAGGGAAGGATAATTGCAAGATAAATAGGAAATAAAGTACTGGAATTTTTGCATCAGTGAAGATAACAATTTACCCCTCAAACTAAAATTTATCTCGGAAAACTCCCAGAAGTTTTTTTACACTTGCGGATAAAAGGCTGTGAGAAATGAAGAATAAAGAATATGAGATTGCAAATAGGGGGCAAAATATTGATAAAAATTAAAGTAATTAGGATGTATATACTCACTTTCGCTGTATTTTTAGCTGTCATAACACAGGCAAATTATGCGAATTTTGAAAAAACTTTAGTTGAACTAACATCTAACAATTATTTTTATACATCATCAAATTTAGCTTCTAAGGTTCCAATTTATCAAAAGAAAGAGTTACCTTACCATTTAAAAGTACCTTCCCAATTTGAGAATATGTCTTTAGGAACACATCTGAATTATCCATCTACCCGTAAAGGAAATCAAATTGATGACTACCATGGTATCAAAGTTGCAGATCCATACCGTTGGTTAGAAGATCCAGATTCGGAAGAAACTAAAGCTTGGGTGGAAGCTCAAAATCAAGTTACGTTTGAATATCTTAATGGAATCCCAGCGCGAGACAAAATTAAGCAACGTTTAACCGCACTTTGGGACTATGAAAAATACGGCGTCCCTTTTAAAGAGGGAAATCGCTATTTTTACTTTAAGAATAACGGACTGCAAAATCAAAGCGTTCTTTACACCCTCAAGAATCTTGATGACGAACCCCAAGTTTTACTCGACCCCAACAAACTTTCAGAAGATGGGACAGTTGCGCTTTCTGGGTTATCAATTAGTGATGATGGTAAATTTTTAGCATACGGTATATCCAGTTCCGGTTCTGATTGGCAAGAATGGAAAGTCCGTGATATTGAAACAGTTCGAGATTTATCAGATAGTTTGCAATGGATTAAATTTTCCGGCGCATCCTGGACTCCTGATAGCAAAGGTTTTTTCTACAGCCGTTATGATGAACCGAATCAAAAAACTAAATTAGAAGATGTTAACTATTATCAAAAACTTTATTACCATCGCTTAGGAACTCCACAATCGGAAGATGTATTAATTTATCAGCGTCCTGACCAAAAAGAATGGGGTTTTAGTGGTAGAGTCAGCGATGATGGAAAATATTTAATTATTTCAGTTTGGTTGGGAACCGATCCCAAAAACCTACTTTTTTATAAAGATTTAACCGATCCAAATAGTGAAGTTATAGAACTTATTAGCGAATTTCATGCTAATTACAGTTTTATTGATAATAGCGATCGCATCTTTTATTTGCGTACAGATTTAAATGCGCCACGGGGAAGAATTATTGCAATTGACACTGAAAATCCTAGAGATCGAAATCAATGGCGAGAGATAATTCCTCAAACAGAGGAGACGCTGGAAAGTGCTGGGATTATTAACCATTGGTTTGTTGTTGATTATCTCAAAGATGCTCGCAGTCAAGTTAAAATTTTCGATTTACAAGGTAAGTTTATCCGGGAAGTAGAGCTTCCAGGAATTGGTTCGGTGGGTGGTTTTAATGGAAAACCTGAAGATACAGAAACTTTCTATAGCTTTACTAGTTTTACTACACCCGGAACTGTTTACCGTTACGACATGATTACTGGGAAAAGTAGTCTATTTCGTCAGCCAAAGGTAGATTTTAACCCGGAAAATTACGAAACTAAACAAGTTTTTTACCAGAGCAAAGATGGTACCCAAGTCCCAATGTTTATTACCTATAAGAAAGGTATTACATTAGATGGCAATAATCCTACCTTACTTTATGCCTATGGTGGCTTCAATATTTCCATTACTCCTAGTTTTTCCGTCAATAACTTGGTGTGGATGGAAATGGGAGGAGTATACGCAGTCGCCAATTTACGGGGTGGTGGTGAATACGGGGAAGAATGGCATCAAGCAGGAATGAAGTTGAATAAACAAAATGTTTTTGATGACTTTTTTGCTGCAGCTGAATGGTTAATCGCAAATAAATACACAAAGTCTGAGAAATTAGCGATCGCCGGTGGTAGTAATGGTGGTTTGCTAGTCGGTGCTTCCATAACTCAACGTCCAAATCTATTTGGTGCAGCTTTACCAGCAGTTGGGGTGATGGATATGTTGCGTTTCCATAAATTTACCATCGGTTGGGCGTGGATTTCAGAATATGGTTCCCCAGAAAACCCTGAGGAATTCAAAGTATTGTATAGCTACTCGCCACTACATAACCTCAAACCTGGTACCTCTTACCCCCCAACCTTAATTACTACTGCTGACCATGACGACAGGGTGGTTCCAGCACACAGCTTTAAATTTGCAGCAGCTTTACAAGCAGCACATACCGGGAATGCACCAGTATTAATTAGAATTGAAACCAAAGCCGGACATGGTGCAGGTAAACCAACGGCTAAAATTATTGCAGAAGCTGCAGATAAATGGGGTTTCCTGGTAAAAAACTTGGATATACAAGTTAATTAAGGGTTTAGTTTACCCACTCAAAATTGGAAAATAATTAACCTGTAGGATCCTTTGGGGTGATTTTTCAAGATATTTTCACTGAGAATTAAAAACTAAAAACTCTTGAAACATCGCCCCTATAATTTTTTCTTCTCAATTATGAAGTTGATTTTTGATTTTTTGATAATCAATAGTATAACCTCCATGTTAAATTTTCTTATATATTGTTATCTCAAAATAACTAGGGAAAAATATTTATTTTTAAAGCAATAAAAAACACTTTTACAAATATAGTTGGGTGTGCTTTTGTCAAGTTTGTAGTCAAATATATTACAAAAAAAATCATAATTTATTGACATAAAAAAACTGCCAAACTGGCAACATCATTTTTTTACTATCAGTTAATGTATGCATTAATGTATTTAATGGGCTTAATCAGAGGTGTAAGCAACTACCAAAATGCAACTAGGTTTGAATTTGTTTGAGGTGAAAATTTAGTAGGTAAATAGGCAAAATATAAGTGATTTCCTATTTTTCTTTTCTAAATTATTTAGTTTGCTTAAATGTAATTAATTGAGTAAATTAATTTATGCTCATTGCCTCAACGTTCTCTCCAATTCGATGAACGCTCTTCTTTTGTGGCTGGCATAAGCAATCTTAGTTATTGCGCCTCCCTTTGGGATTCCACATTGGCTGAAAACGTTCTGTTTAGCGCAAATCTGACTCCTTTCAAGCTCTAATAGTGATGAGTAAGGATAGTCCGAGATTGATAACCTCGATGACTGGAGTGATTAAACCCTAAACTCCTAACTAGTGTTAATCCTTACTCCTGACTTTTTATTTTTGGTAATTGGTAATTGGTAATTGGTAATTATTTATTCGTCAATAGTTAAGCATCAATTGGTAAATCTTGATGGGTGAAGGTTTTAGCGTTTGCACCGGTATATGTGGCACAGATATGAGAATCACCACGCATTTGATATTTATAGGTCACCAAACCTTCTAAACCAACAGGACCTCTTGGAGGCATTTGTTGAGTACTAATTCCTACTTCTGCGCCAAAACCATAACGGAAACCGTCAGCAAAACGGGTAGAACAATTATGATAAACTCCGGCTGCATTTACTAAAGCAAGAAAAGTATCTGCTGCTTCTTTATTTTCAGTGACGATCGCATCAGTATGCTTGGAACCGTAATCATTAATGTGAGCGATTGCATCTTCCAGAGTATCAACAATTCTAATGGATAATATTAGGTCGCTGTATTCTGTTTCCCAATCTTCTTCTGTTGCTGTTTTAATATTAGAAAAACTACTTGACAAAATATTACGAGTAAGTTCATCTCCTCTCAATTCCACATTTAATTCTTGCAAAATTGTTGCAACTTTTGGTAAAAATTGTGGAGCTATAGAACGATGAACTAATAAAGTTTCAATCGCGTTACAAGCCGCAGGATAGTGAGTTTTAGAATCAGCAGTAATAGTTACAGCTTTATCAATATCTGCAGTTGCATCTACATATAAATGACAAATACCATCAGCATGACCTAAAACAGGTATGCGGGTATTTTCTTGGACAAATCGGACAAAAGAGTTCGAACCCCGAGGAATTATTAAATCTACGTATCGATCCAACTTCAATAATTCCAAGGTTTCTTCCCTAGTAGTTAAAAGTTGCACTGCATCGGGATTAACAGCAGTTTGTGATAATCCTTTTTTGATTGCTTTAACTATTGCTTCGCAAGAATTAATTGCTTCTTTTCCACCTTTAAGAATTACACCATTACCTGATTTGATGGCTAAAGATGCAATTTGGATTGCCGCTTCCGGACGGGCTTCAAAAATTACCCCCAAAACACCCAAGGGACAAGTTACCCGTTTAAGAACTAAGCCAGTATCAATTTCTCGGTGAATTTGTAGCGCACCAACTGGATCTGCAAGTTTACCAACATCCCTGACTCCAGTGATTGTGTCTCTTAATTTGTGTTCATCTAACTGTAAACGTTTATAAAGTGGCTTAGCAATTCCTGCTTTAGTTGCGGCTTCACAATCTGCAATATTTGCAGATAAAATCTCATCTTTGGCAGATTCTAAAGCACTAGCAACAGCTTCTATGGCTTGGTTTTTCTGTTCTGTTGACAAAACAGCTAATTTCATAGCTGCTAGTCTTGTTTGTTTAGCAACGTTTATTAAATCGATGGAGTTTTTATGGGAAACAATCATAACAATGAATCGGAGCGCAATCTTATATTATCTTAGCGACTAGATTGTATTGCACATGGC
The DNA here is from genome assembly GCF_030065675.1 of Mastigocoleus sp. MO_188.B34. GTDB lineage: Bacteria > Cyanobacteriota > Cyanobacteriia > Cyanobacteriales > Nostocaceae > Mastigocoleus. The sequence goes on from NZ_JASJDK010000032.1 coordinate 38,243, forward strand.
GTTGTTGCCGCCGCGATGCTTGCACCAGAGGCTCCGCCGACGCCGCAGGCTCTGCGCTGCGCTAGCTGCGCTTATCGCCATCTTTCTTGTAGTAGCGGAATTAAAGTGATTGTGACTTAGGATTAGCAAAGCTCTTCCGGGTGTGAAGTAGTAACCCCAAACACCGAATTGTTATGAGTGCATAAGTCCTTGTTCCTCAAAAGATGTCAAATCCAGGAAAAATACCACAAAGCTTAATGAGGTCTTTTCATTAAATAGAAAAATATAAAGGGAAAGACTTTGCATCCTTGGGTTTGACATATACCCTTTGTTGTGGTTGTAAGTTTAACTCGTCAAACCTATCTCTGGTTAAATGCGCTGTGACAACTTGTCCATCATCCAAAGTCAATTCTGCTTGAATTTCCCACCCTAGATGGATTAAACGACTTACCCGAGCCGCAACTGTAGTTCCATTGGGAGATGTTTCCACAATTATATCTTGGGGACGTAAAAACATTTCTGGATGGGCGCTATCAAAGCCATTACTTTGAAATATATTGGAACTACTGGGTAATACATTTACCGGACCAATAAAACTCATTACGAAAGCTGTAGCAGGGCGATCGTAAATTTCTGCTGGGGTACCAATCTGTTCTACTCGTCCCTTATTCATAACCACAATTTCATCGGAAACTTCCATTGCTTCTTCTTGGTCATGGGTAACAAAAACTGTAGTAACATGAACTTCATCATGTAATTTACGCAACCATGCTCTTAAATCTTTACGAACTCTAGCATCAAGAGCACTAAATGGTTCGTCTAGAAGTAATACTTTTGGTTCTGGTGCTAAAGCCCTTGCTAGAGCTACCCTTTGTCTTTGTCCCCCAGATAGCTGGGAAGGATAGCGATCGCCAAGCCCACTCAGTTGGACTAACTCTAACAATTCTTCTACTCGCGCTTTAATTTTAGCTTTTGGTGCTTTACGAATTTCTAAACCGAAAGCAATATTTTTACGCACGGTCATATGCTTAAACAAAGCGTAATGCTGAAATAAAAACCCGATGTTTCGTTCTTGAACGCTTTGATAAGTAGCGTCTTTACCTGTAAGTAAAATTTTGCCGCTATCGGGTAATTCTAAACCAGCAATCAAGCGCAACAATGTAGACTTACCCGAACCAGATGGTCCTAATAATGCTACAAGCGAACCACTTCCAATCTCTAAACTAACGCTATCAACAGCTTTGAAGCTTCCAAACTGCTTGGATACGTTTTCTACTATTATGCCCACGCTTGTAGCACCTCGGAATTAATCTACGGTTTGTTGGTAGGGATACTGTATTTTACATATACCATATTATTGTTACTCGATTAAATGACTCGCTGTTATAGATTTAATGCTTTTTTTGTTACAAAGCAAAAATATTTGAATAATTAAATAGTGTTGTGTGATGTTGGTAGAGTTAGTTCCTAGATTGTGAATCTCTAGGACTACTAATAAGTTTTTGCTAACACTAAGGTAAGTAGGCAAGAAAAAAGTAAACTATGTAAAGAAATATAAAATACTCGTATTTGGCTCGTAGTAGCGCTTTAGCGCTAAAGCGCTATTACAAACAAGTTATGATTTTTCTTACTAACCTACTTACATATAAAAAAACTACAAATACAAACAGAGCTAAGAGTTAATTTGTGGTCTTCGTGCAAAAACTGGTTTTTGGTAAAAATTGACCTGGAATAAATTGAAACACAAAGATAGATTAATTACTTAAGTATGTAACAGCCATAAATTTATTACATATACCCGGTTGCTTTTTTCAAGGTTACTGGGCTTTGTTATTGATTGAGCTCTGAAATACTGACAATTATTTTTCCACATTTAAAGTAAACATATTCTTTTTCGCCTAATTAAAAATTAAATTACCTCTTTAGGACGACAGGATTACCCCTGCAGGTAAGTTTAATCGGCACAAACCAGTAATAATATATTTATTAGGTGTACAAATGTAAATTGGCTAAAGGAGGCGTCCGATATGTCTCGTCTCAATCAAACCTTTCAAAACTTTTTCATTCGTCTGGGAAGTTTTTTATCTGTTTTATTTAGAGGTATTTCGGGCTTTTTCGGCAAAAGATTTAGCTCTATAGGTAAATTATTCGGCTTTTCTTCAGAAACTAAATACTTTGTCGAATCCGAACAATCACAAGATGTTAAACCAACAATAGATACCACATCAAGCGTTAAAGATTTAACAAACACAGTGAACACAGCTAGGAGTAGTTTTAATAATCGTAAGCCTCGCAGAACTGATATGGATTATTTCATGGATATGGCTCAAAAAGTCAACAAAAACTAGAAATATCTGAACTTCATCTCAAAAATTGTAGAGTTGAATAAGAGAGTAAGGATTTCAAATTAATTAAATATTCCATTCTGTGGGGTGCTATTGGCATAGATGTAACACACTACCAACAAAATTAATCCTATCGATAATATGGATAGTTTGTCTTCTGGTGTTCTATAAAGTCTGAAACATTAGAGACGTAATATAATACGTCTCTATCCCTATTGTTTGTTACATTTAGAAACAAAAATCTCAAATTGATAACTTTCTGACTTTTATCTTTAGGACCTGACTATTTTTCGAAAAAAGAGTCAATATATAATTAGAGATATATTCAATTGACGTACTATGTTTCCTTTTTGGAATAATCATTGCTGTGGTGGTCAAACAGCTTCCTACAAGACTCATCAAGAACGTAAGCTGACATTTCTTAAAAGAATGCGGGACCATCTAGAAACAAGAATAGCAGCTCTAAACGCAGCTATTGAGAGTATAGAACGCCAGATGAATCAAGAGGATACAGCTTAACATTTGATTTTTAATTGACAAAATGCAATATCAATACATACTCGGTTTCCCCATAAACCGAGTTTTTTTAAGGGAAATTCATATTCCGTATTGCATGAAAAAATACTTGTATAGCAATCTTATTTATTTTTACCTGCGGTACGCTTACGCCTTCATCTTTAGATGCGGCTAACACGAATGATTTAGGATTGCTATATGAAAAATATCTGTATAAAAATTGCTTAAGTTAGTTATAGTATGAGATTTTATCCTTTTTCATCTTTACCAAAGTAAGAATTTGCTGGTATTCTTTGGAAGAATTGATTGTAAACTTAATGTTTTTTTCTAAATGGTGCTAATTCCCCAATTAGGAACTTCTAAATAAAAACATGTTCTGTAGTAATTTCTGATGTTTGACTATTAAAATAAACTGGGATTTACAACTGAAAATCTACGACCTATGACATATACCGCCAGGATCTAGTCATTAACTGTAAACCATTAGTTAATAGTAATTGTGAATCAAATTATGTAGAACAATCATTTTTAGAAGTTGCTTAATGTATATCCAAAACTTTAAGCTGAGGAAAATGCTAAAGCAATCATCTTAGAAAAGATAAATATTTAATTTAATTGGTTAAATCAATTCATAAGTAATATCAGGGATAGTATTTATATTAAATTAATGTTTTGTTCTCGATATTTAATTACTACTTTTTCTTCCATCGTTTTTTTTCCAATATTCTTAGTCTTTCTCGAGTCTGCTTCAGCACAAACTAAGTTTTCAGGAGAGCATTTAGCGGAAAATTTAACCTCTCGAAATTTAACTCCTCAGAATTTAACTCCTCAGAATTTAACTTTGGCTGCTCAGACATCTCCCAAAGCAAGATTATTTGTCCAATCTCCAAACTCTGCAGCCGATCTACCTCCAGAAAACAAGGTTGATCAATCTTCAGAAACTGAGGTTAATCAATCTACCAAAACGAATAATACTCAATCACCAGAAACAGAGATTAACCAAACAGTAACACCCGAGGTCGATCGCTCAGTGGAAACTGAAGTTGGTCAACCTTTAAAACCCAGTCAAAATAAATCTCCAGAAACTGGTGTTAATCAATCTCCGCAACCCGATGTAAATAAATCTTCAGCAACTGAAGTTAATCAATCTCTAAATTCTGAAGATAAAGCATTGAAGGAAGTGATGGCTGAATTCGATGCTTTACCTGGTGATGTTAGTTTCTTGGTTAAGGAAGGTGAATCAATATTAGTTCAGCTCAACAGTACGGAACCCCTTGCAGTCGCTTCAGCTTTTAAACTTGCTATTCTCAAAACACTCAAGTCAGAAATTGATTTGAATAAGCGTTCCTGGAATAAGATCGTAACAATTCAACCAGACTGGAAAAGTTTACCATCTGGTATCTTGCATGGTTGGGAAGATGGTTCGCCTTTAACACTTAAAAGTCTTGCGACTTTGATGATATCTGTAAGTGATAATACAGCGACAGATACTTTAATAAACTTGCTTGGGAGACAAGCAATAGAAGTAACCTCACCCCGTAATCGTCCTTTTCTCACAACTCGAGAACTTTTTGTTTTAAAAAGTCCGCAAAATAGAATGTTGCTCAATCGTTATCGTCAAGGGACAGAAACTCAGCGTCAGTCACTTTTACCTGAAATTGCTAAACTTCCACTTCCTACTATTAGCGAATTTGAGGAAAAAAACCCTGTTGCTATTGATGTGGAGTGGTTTTTTAGCGCCCAAGAATTATGTGGAATTATGACAGAAGTCGGAAACTTACCGTTAATGAGTATTAATCCGGGAATGGTTAATCCTAAGGATTGGGAAAAAGTTGCATTTAAAGGTGGTTCCGAACCTGGAGTTTTAAACCTCACTAGTTGGTTACAGGGAAAAAATGGTAAAAACTACTGTGTAGTTGCTACCTGGAATAATAAGGATGCACCTTTAGAACAGTCAAAATTTTCTAAACTCTATAAAGGAGTGTTATCTGTTCTTGCAAACAGAAAGTAAGCTTTATTAGTAACCATTGGGCTAAAAAATGTTTTCCCGTCTCTGTTTGACTATTTTTTCTGCCATTTTTTGGTTTTCTGGGTCTTTACTGTTTCCCGATTCAGCAAAAGCAGTAGTAAATTTACCACCACAGCACTTAGCTGAAACTGTTGTGCAAAATAAAACTTCTGCGGAAACGGTTTCTCCCAAAACAGCACTCGAGCGATTATTTACTGCAAAAGAAATCAAATCTTATTGGTTTGCACCCATTTTTGTGAATCAGATTCCTGTCGAGCAAGTAACGTTGATAATTGCGGACATTAAAAAGCAACTGGGAACCTATCAAGAAGTCAAACAAAATGGTAATGACTATTTGATTATTTTGAGTAAAGGTTCTGTCCCGACAAAAATAGTTTTAAATTCAAAAAAACAAATCACAGGATTATTATTTCAAGCCCCTAACCTTAAAATTGCTAGTCTAGAAAAAGCATTGGCTGAATTTAAGGCTTTACCGGGTAAAGTCAGTTTTTTAGTCAAGGAAGATGAATCAACATTAGCTGAACTTAATAGTAACAATCCACTTGCTGTCGGTTCAGCTTTCAAACTAGCCGTACTCCAAGCACTCCAGCAGGAAATTACTTTGGGAAAACGTTCTTGGAGTGATGTGGTCACATTTAATGCAGAATCCAAAAGCTTACCTTCAGGGATTTTACAGAATTGGCCAGATGGTTCGCTACTAACAATACAAACTCTTGCAACGTTGATGATATCTGTAAGTGACAACACAGCAACAGATATTTTAATCAATTTGCTGGGAAAAGATTCACTAGAATTGATTTCGCCTCGCAATCGTCCTTTTCTCACAACCCGCGAACTATTTGTTTTAAAAGGTTCCCAAAATCGTAAATTACTCGAGGATTATCGCAAAGCTAATTTAGCCAAACGTAAATCGCTTTTAGTCGAACTAGCAAAATTTCCACTTCCGGATGTTAGGGAATTTGAGGGGACTAACCCTGTTGCGATTGATAGTCTGGAGTGGTTTTTTACTGCAGAGGAGCTTTGTAGAGCAATTAAAGAAGTTGAAAACCTACCACTAATGGGGGTTAATCCTGGACTTGCGAATCCTAATGATTGGGAAAAAATTGCATTTAAAGGCGGTTCCGAACCTGGAGTTTTAAGTCTTACAAGTTGGTTACAAGGGAAAAACGGTAAAAATTACTGTGTAGTCGCTACTTGGAATAATAAGAATGCATCCTTAGATGAATCGAAATTTTTTGCGACCTACACTGGAGTATTATCCCTGCTTGCAGAACGAAAATAAACTTTCCTACTGATAAAACTCTGTGATTTTTATCCTAGGGCTGGGAAATGCTGAAATTGCTGTCCGACTAAAAGTAAGCGTGCTACACCTTCTGCTGCATCAGTTAATAAACGTGAAGCATCAGCCAGGGCTTCGCTCAGAAGACAAGGAGAATTTAAAATGCTAGCAAAATAATCGATGCCATACTGCAAATTATTCTCCGCACCTTGACCAACTGTTCCAGCTAGCACAATAACTGGTAGATTATAGCGTTTGGCTCTCTGAGCCACCTCAGCAGGAATTTTGCCACGGGGAGTTTGGTAATCAATACAACCTTCAGCAGTAATCACTAAATCTACTTTTGGAAGTAAACTGTCAAGTTCCAAATATTGCATAACAATTTCGTAACGCGGGTATAGCTTGGCAGATACTAGAGCCTGTAAGCCTGTACCCAAGCCACCAGAAGCTCCACTACCCGGCATTTCACGGACATCAAGACCTAAATCTGCTTTGATAACACTGGCGTAGCGATCAAGAGCGGAAGCCATTTGCTCTACCATCTCTGGTGATGCACCTTTTTGGGGACCAAAAACCCTCGCCACACCTTTTTCACCACATAAAAGATTATGCCAATTACAGGCTACATCAATTTGTACCTCAGAGAGGCGTGGATGGCGCTCTGATAAGTCAATATGCTTGAGTTTAATTAATTCACCACCACCAAATCCGATTTGATTTCCTGTTTCATCAAGCAACTTCACGCCCAAGGCTTGAGCCATTCCAGCACCACCATCATTAGTACCAGAGTCTCCACAACCAACTAGTATACGTTCCGCACCAGCATCTAAAGCTGCTTTGATTAACTCACCAACACCATAAGTTGTGGTTGCTAGAGGGTTTCTAACTTCTGGGGGAACGAGGCGCAATCCAGCAGCCGCAGCCATTTCTAAAATCGCTGTTTTCTGGCTAGTACCACCAAGAAAACCAAAATGAGAATCTACTGGTTTTCCTACAGGTCCTGTGACTCTTATAGGATGTAAAGTCCCTCCTGTAGCTTCCACTAAAGCTTTAGTAAAGCCTTCACCACCATCAACTAAGGGAGCTTTGAATATTTGAGCATTAGGCAAAACTTTGAGTATACCTGTGGAGATACAGTTAGCGACTCGATCAGCATCAAGACTTTCTTTAAATCCAGAGGGAGCAATTAAAATTTTTAGTGTCATTGTTCTTCAATAAGGCTTTTAGCCATTTTCTAGTGTTTGTTAAGGAATGTAGATTTGAAGTTAAATTTGAATTTTAAAGTGAATTTGTGATTGTTTATTTGAAATATCTGTTACTTGGAATAATTTCCTTTTCAATAGTTAATTAGAATTTATCTTTTAGAATCAATCGGTTGTAATTAAAGGGATAAACCGATCCAATTCCAGTAGGTGTAATAGAACAAGATCATTAGAGCAAAATGGACCACAATCAGTACAGCACTGAGACGAAGTAAATCTGATGGTTTATAAGTAGCCTCTCCACCCATTTCCTGATAGATTAGCAAAGCCTTAGAACTGACAGGGAAAGTGAGGCAATAGTCCATACCTAAAGTACTGAGAAATAATACTGCTATTGGGCTAAGATTCAAACTAGTAGCCAAATAAAGTAAAGGAGGAACCAAAACAGCTGCTCTGGCGGTGTGGGAAGTAATATAAAAATGAGATGTTAAAGAGATAATCGTCAGTAACAAGAAAATAACCAGATGAGATTTGGTTGTAGTAATATCAGTTAGAGCAAAAATATGACCAATAATCCATTCTGCGGCTCCAGAACTAATTAAGGACCGTCCCAAGACTAAAGCAGCACCGACAAAAATAATCAGGTTCCAGGAAACGGAATTTATTCCATCCTTCCACTTTATTACTCCAAAATTAGGCATAGTGAGCAGCATTGCTCCGAAAATACTCACAGTGGCAATTTCCAATCCGTGGAAACTCTGGGTTAACCAAAGAATAACTGTCAGTAAGACAATTACAAGGGTTTTAATTTCTAAAGATGTGAGAGGTTTTTGTGAAGTTTGCTGAACCTCTAATTTTTGATGTAGGCGTCTTTTGTTTAAAAACAAACGCATAATAACCCAACAGGAAATATAGCTAGCAATGACTCCAAAAGGTAAGCCATAAAGCATCCATTGACCAAAGGAAATTTGCTGTCCAGTAATTTGTAGTAGCAGGTCATTAGCTACTAAATGAGAGCCTGCACCCACAAAAGAAATTATCGTGGAAACCAAGATTATCGTCGGCATTAACAAAGCAAGGGCACGAGTAATACGCTTATCGTCCGTTGCGATTGCAATACTACGAAATATAGGGACAGTCACAGCAGCCCGACCAGAAGTAGAAGGAATCAAGAAAGAAAGAGGAATCAATACAGTAGTTAATAACCAGAATAGGCTACCAACGGTATTTGCTCGTGCTACCACAATTTCAGTTAACCGTTTTGCCAGACCAGTTTTCTGCACGGCACCTCCTAAAACAAAGGCACCAATCATTAACCAAACAACGTGGGATGCAAAGGCTCCGTAAAGCTGTTCCTGAGAAATTCCACCTGTAAAAACCAGGAAAATGACCGATCCTAAAGCAACGTAAGCTGTATTAATTGAGGTTGTTGACCATAATATTGCAGCTAACAGGAAAGCAAATATTGCCAGACGACCCTGTGTAGATAAAGTACTGGGTACTAAAACCCCTATCCCTGATATTAAGATTAAAGTTATTGGAATTAAGAAGGTTCTTACCCCACCCTTTTTTAAGGATGGTAAAATCTTACCCAAAGGTTTTGTTTTGATGGCAATCACTTTGACACCTCCTTCTTTATTTTGTTGGCTTTTGTCATAACCCTTAAATTGATTTCTTAGCCAACTCCGGGATTAAAATTTTAAACTTAACTCCTGATTAACCTCTATTTAAACTGGTGTTGATGAATCTTATGTAAGAAAAAAATGAGAAAATTCTCATAATTAAGTGCTGCTTTTGACAGTCAGAATCTATATAAGTTTTATTATCAAGCTTCTACCAAGCAATATATGAAATCAGCTCAAAATCTGCCAGCTTAAGAGAAAGAGTTATGATCGCAAACTTATAATTAGCTTTATTTTGTTATTCGAAGATACTTAAATATTGATTACAGTAATGCTACATAATATATATGCGCTGTCAGTTGCTTTACTGAATACAGCTATTTACTTTGTCAGAATAAAAGAATAACAGTTTCTTTTGTATTGATGTAGGAGTATATTTTTATTGCTTTCCGTTCCACGATCGCACTGGTAAATTAATAAAATCTACTTCATATTTCTCAACATCTATCCAGATAAATTTCACGTATTCAATATGGTCATATTTATTTGGGAATACCACCCAAGATATTAGATTAACCTCTTTACACCAGGCAATAAGTCAGAAGCTCTGATTTGTTACATTTTTTCGTATACCACATGATTTTACTATGGCTATAATTTGCGATCGCGTACAAATTTCCTGGTTGTCCCTTGCTTAAAATAACTAAAACTACCATCGGGGAAAAAAGTTATTGAGACAGCAACTGGTAGTGATATATTTGCCGAAGGCGGGTGTATACATAGTTATTTATATGGATCGAGCGATCGATATCGATATGTTTAATCAATTGCTAGGGTCAATAAATCGTCAAATTCTGTACTTTTCGCGACAAATTTCTATTTTAGGTAATTCTATTCAAGGTTTTGTATTAATTAGCTTTTTAGTATTTGCTCTGACTCTGAATACTGATTCTGCAGCTTTTGGACAAATTGCGACTCCCAACATTTTGAATAATTCTTCTTCCAGTCAAGGAAATATTGTTTACGCTCCAGTTACTTTAGATGGAAGACAACTCTTCCATATTGCAGCTAGAGAAGGAACAATTACCAATTCGACTCAAGATAGCATTTCACCATTACAAGTGCGAGTGAACATGTATGAGGAGAATATTTCCGAAATTCTTGCTAGACCCTTCAACCCCCGAACTTTAAGAGTTACTGTCACCAGGAATGAAGACCGAGTAGTAATTTTAGTTGGCGATCGACGCGATCGGGAAAGAACGCAAACTCTGATGACTGTTACCGAACTGGATGCTCAAATACATGGGGTTCCTGTCACATCTCTAGCCCAACGCTTTGCTCGAATTATTCGTCCAGCATTAATTCAAGCGCAGAGAGAACGCCAACCAGAGTTTTTACAAAGTCAGGCTTTAGTTTCTGGAGGAATTTTCTCGGGAATAGTTGTATTTACATTAATATTAACTGCTTGGTACAAAAGCTTGCTTAAAAAATGGCGAAAACTCCAAGAAGAAAAGCCCAGAGAAGAAGTTGAATCTGCAAGTGCGGGAGGAGAAACTGCACTGGATAAAGAGCAAAAAGCCGCACAAATGATGATTTACTGCGAGCAAAAGTTGGCTTGGCAACGTAAAGTAAATATTAACAACTTAAAAAGATGGTTACTAGTAATTACTTTGTTTACTGGTTGGGTACTAAGTTTAGCTCAAATTGCAGGGTTATTTCCTTTTACGCGCTGGCTACAAGATTGGTTACTAACTAAGCCTATATTATTAGCAATTATTATTGGCACCATTTTAATCATCAAATTTAGTGAAGTTATTACAGACTACTTATTCAAAAAATTTGTAGATTCACATTTACATATATCTAGCACCTCTCCAAGACAGATTTCACGACTTACAACTTTTTGTAATGCCCTTAAAGGTGCCATGAATTTCATTTGGATATTTATCGGTGTTTTATGGTTACTTGAAAAGTTAAATATTCCAATTTTTCCTATTCTAGCAGGTGCAGGGATTATTGGTTTTGCTCTTTCCTTCAGTTCCCAAAGTTTAATTAGAGATGTTATTAACGGCGTTATAATTTTGCTTGAAGATCAGTTTGCCCTTGGAGATATTATTGATGTTGGAACAACTGCGGGGGTCGTTGAAAACATGAATCTTCGTATGACGCAAATTCGCGATCCACAAGGACGTTTAAGCACAGTTCCCAACAATAGTATATCGACGGTACGCAATTTGACAAAAGATTGGTCGCGGATAGTTTTTACGGTAGAAATTGGTTTGGAAGAAGATATAGATCGAGCATTAGCAATGATTAGAAGTGTAGCTTGCCAAATGCAACATGATGAGGTCTGGAAAGTTGATGTTATTGACCCAGTTAATCTTTTAGGTGTCAATAACATTAGCCACAATGGGACAGAATTAGTATTATGGTTTAAAACCCAACCAGGAAGACAATTTGCTGTTGCTCGAGAGTTTCGTCGCCGTTTAAAGTATGCTTTTGACAAGCAAAATATTACTGTTGCTGCTCCCCATCAATCTGTACATTTAGAAAATTCTCCCGTCCTTAGATTAGTAACTGCACAAGGAGGGACGAGGAACAATTAGTAATTATTAATAATGATTTTTAACTGTAAGGG
>NZ_JASJDK010000157.1 GCF_030065675.1 Mastigocoleus sp. MO_188.B34
GACAAAACTGCCCAGCCTTACCCAAAGTTACCCTGTATTTCCACTAATTTTGGCTTGCTGCGCGGGGGATTTTATACAAATAACCCATTTTTGCAACGCGTTAAACCCCCGCGCAGCATTAGCGTAGCGTCTCCGTAAGGAGATAGGCTGGGCAGTTTTGTCCAAGTTTTCGTTAGGGGGCACCGGGACGGTGAATGCCACGGTTGTGGCGAACGGTTTTTTCCCGCCGGTCTACTGAAATAAATTTTATTTATAACGCGCCAATGCGCACTTCATGGGTTTGGGCGGGCGTACTGCAAGCAAGCGGCTACGCCTATCGCCCCGCACGTTGGGCACGATCCGTACGCAGATTTCCATGAGTATTTAGTTCATTTTTACTAAAAAAGATACTCTAATTTGCAAGTGGGTAGAAATAGAATTTAACCTATATCAGTCTGTGTAAAGGTTTGAAGTTTCGCACCAGGAACTAGTCTAAATGGGGTGTGCGATATCGCTTGTATAAAATTCGGTTTAACGCTTACATTTGCTGCTTTCGTAACTCGCTTGCGTACCATCACGCAATCCACAGCTAAAGGTCGTGGTAAATCCTTGTCCCGCATAGCTTCCCAGTGCAGCGCGTGAAACTCGGGACTATCGCCAACTATCTCAATTTTTACCTCTTTGAGATTACTCCGCAGTTGACGATAATAACTATAAGCATCAAAATCGGTCTTAAAAACCTGTTCAAATAAACTTCCCCCATAACCAGCAACACTGTTTTTAGCAGCTTCAGCTTTCCTCCCATTTAACATAGGGTAAGTCAGCCATTCTTCAAAATACCATTCCAGTCGCTGTTCTTCCTCCGCTGTGAAAGGATCGGTAATATTAATAGAGTATTCACCACCATCACCGCGATCGAAAATTAAACGTGCTGTAAAACCCGTCTCTGTTTTCTCCGTTTCCCGAATCATGATGATTGACATACGCTAAACCTGTAGTTGCTAATAATATGATGACAAAAAATTAAAGTGTCAAATATCAAGCTTCTACTACACAGTCAATAATTGTTAATTCGGATAAATTAAAAAGATAAACTAAAAAGAAATAAATAAAAAGAAATAAATAAAAAGAAATAAATAAAAAAATTCAACTCCAGTAATTCAGGAGTTGGGCAAAATTAATGAAAAATTTTGCGCGATCAGGTATAGAAAATTATTTACATCTTCAATATCGATTTATATTACCTTTTCTTAGAATAGCGCTAAGTCTTTAGATTAGGACATTGATTAGCCCTAAAACCTATGATTAAGATACTTTTGGTCGCCGTAGGCGCGGTCTGTTTTTTTAGTAAAGCATGTCCATAAGACGGACATATTTTGACTTTTGCTCGCCTTTGGCGCGGTCTGTTTTGACTTTTGACTTTTAACTTTTAACTTGCGCACAGCGCCATATCTTATCTTCTTTTTTTCCTCTTCTTCTTGTTTTTTCTCTCATTCTCTTTTTGGATGCTCTGGAGGTGAAACTTATAATCACCTTTTTGAATACCTTTCCCAGTAATTACAAGTGCAGGGATCAAAAATAACAAGAGTGCTTCCCAAGGGGCTAATGAAACACTAACAGCAAAACAAATACCAGCTACTGAACCAGACAAATAGCGTAACTCATCCCTGAATTTAGTAAAGAAATACAGGGCTACAAAAGTCATTACAAGTGGAATCAGAAAGACAAACGACATGTTAGCTTCACTCTGAACTCACAACAAAATTCTCGTACTAAAATACCTGTCCTTGAAGAACAAGTTAAATTTTTATTAAGCAATCGTAAGACATTCTACATCTTCAAAGTTGTATTTACAAGTAAAGTTGTAAACCATACAACTAAATGACCAAAAATAATTTTAAGCTTTGTTATATTAACCTATTATTTCGTTTTTAAACTCTCTAAATTCATAAGACTTACTACATGATAGTAGTGGATTTTTTAATCTGTAGATTCAATCATGCTGAACATACCGCAACTCCTAGCTAGCGAACTAGAACTTCAACTAAGACAGGTGCAAAACGCCTTGGAACTTTTTGCTGAAGGTGCAACGGTTCCTTTTGTTGCTCGTTACCGCAAAGAGCAAACTGGTGAAATGAATGAAGTACAATTACGTTCGCTTTTAGAAAGGTATACTTATTTGACCGAACTTGAGGAACGCAAAGCTGTGATTCTCAATGCGATCGCTTCCCAAGGAAAGTTGAATGATGAACTCAAAGCGAAAATTGAATCTTGTTTGCAAAAAACTGAACTTGAAGATTTATACTTACCCTACCGACCAAAGCGACGTACCCGCGCAACTATTGCGAAGGAAAAGGGTTTGGAACCTTTAACAGAATTTATAAAGTCATTGAACATAAAAAATGCAGCTTCTGTTTCCCTTGATGAAGAAGCTGCTAAATATATATCTGAAGATAAGGGAGTGAAAAGCGCTGAAGAAGCACTTAAGGGAGCTGGAGATATTCTAGCGGAAGAAATCGCCGAAAAAGCAGAATTAAGAACATATTTGCGAGAATATCTCCTAGAAGAAGGGATTTTTGTCTCTCGCATCAAGGATGAACATCCCGAAGGGACGACAAAATATGAGATGTACCGCGAATATCAAATGAGGGTTGAGAATATTGCTTCCCATAACATGTTGGCTTTATGTAGGGGTGAAGCGGAAAAAATCTTAAGTTTTGAAATTTCTTTTGATGAAGATCGAGTTTTAGCTTATTTGGAATCACGAGAAATTCGTTCTTCCCTGCGTCAAATTCGTAATTTTTATCAGATGACTATCAAAGATGCATTTAATCGTTTGATGAAAAATTCTTTGATCGGTGAGGTGGTAGCAGAAAAGAAAAAAGAAGCTGATATTGAATCCATCAAAACCTTCGAAGCAAATTTACGGGAATTATTACTTTCTGCACCAGCAGGGATGAAACCGACTTTGGGAATAGATCCGGGTTTTCGCACTGGTTGCAAAGTTGCAGTATTAGATCGAACCGGTCAATTTTTGGAATATCAACCAATATTTCCCCATTCTGGTAAGCAACAACGTCAATCCGCTTTTGCTTTTGTTGAAACAATTATTAAAAAGCATCAGATCGAATTGATTGCTATTGGTAATGGTACAGCTTCGCGGGAAACCGATGAGTTTGTTGGGGAAGTTTTACAGAACATGGACAAAAAACCCATCAAAGTGATGGTTAATGAGTCCGGTGCATCTATTTATTCTGCCAGTAAAGTCGCGATCGCAGAATTTCCCGATCTTGATATTACGGTGCGCGGTGCAATTAGTATTGGTCGTCGCTTACAAGATCCCCTCGCAGAACTAGTAAAAATTGAACCCAAGTCCATTGGGGTGGGACAATATCAACACGACGTCGATCAAAAGATGTTGAAGAAAAAGTTAGCCGAAACTGTAGAAAGTTGTGTGAACTATGTTGGTGTCGATCTAAATACTGCTTCTAAGGAACTTCTAACCTTTGTTTCAGGAATTACAGCTACGGTAGCTAATAACATTGTGACTTACCGCAACCAGAATGGTGCTTTCAAAAATCGCCGAGAATTACTCAAAGTTCCAAAACTAGGACCGAAAGCATTCGAGCAAGCTGCAGGTTTTTTACGAATTCGTGATAGCGATAACCCATTGGATAACACAGCAGTACATCCGGAAAGTTATTCTGTAGTTAAAGCGATCGCCTCAGACTTAAATATTAACCTCAAGCAAGTTACCGAAATTTCAAGCAAACTGAAAAAAACAGACTTGAAAAAATATGTCACTGACAAAATTGGGGAACCAACCCTAAGGGATATTATTAACGAATTAGAAAAACCAGGAAGAGACCCCCGAGCCGAATTTAAGTATGCAACCTTCAAAGAAGGAATCAAAGAAATTTCCGATCTAAAAGAAGGAATGATACTTGAAGGTATTGTCACCAACGTTGCTAATTTTGGTGCATTTGTTGATATTGGTGTTCACCAAGATGGTTTAGTGCACATATCCCAACTTGCAAACAGATTTATTAAAGATCCCAAAACCGTAGTTAAAGTAGGTCAAGTAGTCAAAGTTAAGGTATTAGAAGTCAACGAAAAACTCAGACGTATTGGTTTATCGATGAAAGCGGTTGATTGATTTGGTAATGGGTAATTGGTAATTGGTAATTGGTAATTGGTAATTGGTCACTCATCACTCATTACTCATTACTCATTACTCATTACTCAATCACTTTGTCCCAAACAAACTTGCTCATAATGACGAGCAGCACTTTCCCAAGTAAAGTCTTTTTCTATTAATTTTCTGGCATTATGTGATAATTCAGCCCGCAATTGCGAATCATTAAAAATACGACTAATTGCACTGACATACTCACTGGGTTGATTTGCTCTTAATGCTCGTATCGGTACATTTACCCCATCTATTTCTAAACCTTCTAAACCGCGATCGCTAGCAACTACAGGTACACCAGCAGCCATAGCTTCCAAGGTTTTGTTTTTAATTCCAAACCCAGTCCGCATCGGGATTACGCACACTGCAGACTGGTGTAGATAATCTACCATTGAAGGTACGCGTCCAGTGACATTAACCCCTGGTTTTTCTTGGAGAGCAAGAACCTCGGATGTGGGACGGGAACCAACGATGTCAAAAATTGCATCTGGATAAGTCTTTTGAATTTCTGGAAAAACTTGATTCGCAAAGAAATTAACAGCATCAATATTTGCCAAAATATCCATTGCTCCTGTAAATATTATCCGGTGTCCTTGAGGATCTTGGAGACGAAATGGAAAAGCAACTAAATCTACACCATTAGGTATCACTGCAATCTCTGCATTGGGATTAAGCTCTTGTAATTGATTTTTATCCTCTTGCGTTGTTGCAACAATAGCTGCAAACTTTGAACTGTAACGTTTTTCGTAACGATGCAAAAGTGGCAAATTAATTCGATCTCGGAGTTTATTTTCACAGACGTCCTGTTTTAACTGGTTCAGACAAGTTCCATATACAGAACTATGAACATTAACTAAAGTTCGTACTTTTTTCTGAAAATCTGGACGCACATATATTTCATTTACGCTGTGTTCGCAGGTAATTACGTCACACTTGAGCGAACTGACGAAATTATCTATCCAGTCTTGCATTTGTGGGGAATAACGGTTTAATACGCTTGGTGGAGTTCCATTTTGGACAAATTTTGCAAACCTTTGAGCTTTTTTCAGTATTCCTCCGGTAGTCCCACTATCTACTGGACGCTTAAAAAGAACTAAATTATCGACAAAATCGCGCAATCCAGCAATATCTGACTCTGGTATTCCCGGTTCTTGCTGCGTGACTAAAGTAACATTATGCTGTTTGCTCAAATATTTGAGTAAATAAAATGTTCTTACCTGAGTTCCTCCTAAGGTTGGTGGATATGGGAATGTGGAAGATAACATCAAAATATTCATGATTTTAAGATTTAAATTGCTAATAAGTATTTGAATAAATCAGGGATAATATAATAATATTGATTTAATATTTTCTGAATAAATATAAAAGTAAACACTATCAAAATAGCAAATATAAACCCAACAAATAAAAACTAATTGTCAGCCACTCATCATATCCAATATTTTTTTGTAAGTCAATTTTTAAACATACTTCCAGAAAATTTTAAGGACGAAGATATTCAAAATAGATGAATTATTGTATCGATAGTAAATAAAAATCACTTTATGGTAATCATTTTGTGATAACAATTTTACTGTGGAACAAGTTATAAAATATGAATATAAAATATGAAAACTATCGATTTCTATTATTCTATTGGTAGTCGTTATTCGTATCTTGCATCCAGTCAAATTAAAAGCCTAGAACAAGACTTTGATTGTCAGGTTGTATGGCATCCA
The DNA here is from genome assembly GCF_030065675.1 of Mastigocoleus sp. MO_188.B34. GTDB lineage: Bacteria > Cyanobacteriota > Cyanobacteriia > Cyanobacteriales > Nostocaceae > Mastigocoleus. The sequence continues at coordinate 5,887 of NZ_JASJDK010000157.1, forward strand.
GTTAATAGTGTTAAGTTGATAAAACAAAATGGGAATAATCCTTTTGAAGGCGAACCAGCTTCTGGACAATACGAATGGAATTACCGCAAAACCGACGCAAAGCGATGGGCGGAACTTTATGGAATTCCGTATATTGAGCCTCGTGGAAGAGTAAAATTTGACTCTGACTTGTTAGCTCGGGCTTGCACAGCAGCACAATATCTAGGGAAAGTTGAAGAGTATAGTCGTTTGCTTTTTAAAGCAATGTTTGAAGATTCATTATCTCAAATAGATGAAAGAGAGTGTGTTATTCGTGCAGAAACTTGTGGTATCTCTGCGAGTGACTTCCAAAGCTTACTGACAGGAAATAAAATCAAGAACCAACTTAATACAACAATTAATCGCGCATTAGAATCTGGAGTATTCGGCGTTCCGACATTTATTGTCTCAGGAGAATTGTTTTGGGGAAATGACAGAATAATTTTGTTGCGTCATTTTTTAGAAAAATAAGTTAAGCAAATAAATAATAAAATTAAATTTTCCAATTTTCACTAGAAATAGGTTTTGCTCCTCGTTCCAATAACATCTGAACAATCTGATTGCGATCTTGCTCCTTTAATTCTTAAACTCTGTTCGTCATAGTCTCATAGCAAGTATTTATATTAGTTAACTATCGAAATATGATTAAGCCTAAAACAACGCTTAATTTTATACTTTCTAAGTACTACTTATTGGTTTATTTTTAGTACCCATGAACTTATGATAGTCGGGGCATGTAATGTAGGATAAATCACTTCATACAAAGAATAATCGTTGTATTATTTCGAGATAAGTTTAATCTGTTAAAAATATGTTTAACAAACTTCATCTAGCTTGACGTAGTAATTAGCACTAATCTCGCTACTATAGAAAAGGTGCGTAAATTCATTACTAGGACTTATGCAAGATGAGAATGCAGATTTGCTTTCCATATCCTTTGCATAAAGGAGGTTTTGTGTAAGTCCTAATTCCTTTGATTTATAAATATCTTGACTTAGATACAGAAAAATTAACAGTATGGAAACAAACAACCATTTGAAATTTATACTTAAGTTATTGGGATGCAAAAATTATCGCTCGAGGTTGAGTGCTAGCGCCTTCAACAGTTTTAAGAATAAAAATAAAATATGTCAAGATTTGGGCGATCGCGAACTGATAGACTATACCCGTGAGATCGGCTCAGTTAGAATTATACCTGCTGGTCAAGCTTTATTAAAACTGGATCTTGCAGAATTACCGATCAAAGATAAGGAACTTAAAGTACTCAAAAGAATCGGTCAAGCTTCGGGTGCAATTAGCCCCGGTAAAATCAAAATATCATCCCTCAGAACCCAACAGAGAGATGCAATATTGAAGTCTCTGAGTGAAAAAGGATTAATTGAAGTTGAAACTAAGGTCAAGAGACAAAGAGCAGAAGTTTGGTTAACTGAACGAGGAATTAAATATTTACGGGATGATTACAACCCACACAAAGGTAATAGTCCTGTCATTAGCTTAGATTTGTTAGATAATTATCTACGATTTTTACGGAAAAATTTATCTGTTAAGCCAGTATCAGAAGATATTTCAGCAAGTTTAACTTCAACAAGTTTAACTTCAACAAGTTCAAATTCAAAAAATTCAAATTCAACAAGTTCAAATTCACAAAGTTTAGTTCCAGATTCTGCAGCCAAAAAAGTTACAGATATCAGCGACGAGGAAATTTTACAAACTATCCAAAACTTAGATCGGGAAATAGGTACAGAGAATTACTTACCAATCTTCCATCTGCGAGAAAAGTTACAACCCCCTTTGTCACGGGAACAATTAGATAAAGCACTTTATCGCTTGCAAGGAAATGACCTAATTGATTTTAGTACTTTGCAGGAAGCTAACGCATATACTCCGGAACAAATTAATACCGGAATTCCTCAAAATGTTGGTGGTCCATTGTTCTTTATTAGTCTGAACTAGCAAGATATTGTTTTCATATTCCTATTCTTTTCAGACTCACATTTAAGTTTGTTACCCTCACTTAATTGCAGTATGGTATCTATTAACGAAATAATTAAACGCGAGGTTAACCCTTTTGACCGAATAAACTTGAAACCTGGTGATTTTTGGGAAGAACAACAGGATTCAACCCAGATGGTTGAGTCGATTCACAAACAAGTAATAACTGAAATAGAAGAATATCTTGACTTAGTAGCTAAAGATAATCGTAGTCGCAGTCTGTTACTTTTAGGTGATTCTGGTTCCGGTAAAAGTTATTTATTAGGTCGGGTAAAACGCACTCTCAACCCCAAAGCTTTTTTTGCTTACATTGGACCTTGGGCTGATAGTGATTATATTTGGCGTCATATTTTACGTTCCACTGTTGATAGCTTATTACGAATTCCCGAAGGTCAACAAGAGTCTCAGCTAATATTGTGGCTGAAAAATTTATCTGCATTTACTAAAGACAAGTCAAAGGATAAAATTTGGCAATTATTACGCAGCGATCGCCGAAAATTTATCAAACACCTCAAAAGCAGCTACAAACAAGCAGGTCTCTATAACTCGGATATTTTTTTTGGTGTGCTGCACGATCTTACCAACCCAGAATTATATGATTTAGCCTGCGAATGGTTGCGAGGAGATGACCTCAGCGAAGAGTCAATGCAAGCTTTAAAGGTAAAAAGTTGTATTGATTCAGAAGACACAGCAAAAAATATTTTAGCTAACTTTGGCAGAATATCAACTGAAACCCAACCCATAGTTTTATGTTTTGACAATTTGGATAATATTCCTCGTTTACCGGATGGTTCTGGGGATTTCCAACCTTTATTTAATGTCAATACAACAATTCATAATAAATCTCTCAAAAACTTTCTAATTATTATCAGCATTGTCACCAATACTTGGAGACATAGTTGGTATCGCGTTCAAAGAGCTGATAAAGCTCGGGTTGATAAAGCCATTCAGTTAAAAACAATTACATTAAAGCAAGCAGAGGGGCTTTGGTCTTATCGATTAAGACCTTTACATCAAGCAGCTAACGATGGAAATTATTCTGAAATTTTTCCATTAAACCGAAAATTATTAGAAGAAAATTATCCTGGAGGTAAAACCCAACCGAGAGATTGTCTCATTCTTGGAAGAAAGGAATATCAAAAATATAAACTTTCATTGTTAGAGGATAAAATACCTGAACCTTCTACAGTTCCCCCACCAGCAACGTCAGTAGCAGATATTCCATCACCAAAACCCAACATAGATATTAAGGATAAAATTCAGGCAGAATTTAAATTAATTTGGCAAGAAGAACTGAAAAAAACTCAGGGTAAAATTAGTAAAATAAGTTTTTTGGCTGCACCTGACCTAATCAGAATGTTGCAACAAGCTTTAGAAGCATTGCAAATTAAATCTGTAAAACCAAAACTTATTAGTGGTAAGTATGCTAGTTACTCTTTGAGTTATCAACACCCTAAAAAAGGTGAAAAAATAGGAATAGTCTGGACAGAAGATGCTAATATGGTAAGCTTCTATAATATTATGAATGCTTCACAAAAAGTCATTCAAAAACAAGCTTGTCAAAAACTATATCTAATTAGAATTAGCGGTGTAGGAAATTCAAGGCTTAAAGGGAATCAAATCTATCAGCAAATCTTCAAAGGTAGTCAGAAACAGAATATTCATCTTAAACCAGATCTATCTTCAGTTCATGAATTGGCGACATACTATAGCTTAGTAAATTCTGCCCATGCTCAGGAATTAGTTGTTGCAGGTAAAGCAATTCATCCAAAAGAATTACAATCTTTGATTCGTGAATCTAAAATTTTAGAACAATGTACTTTACTCCAAGGGTTAGGAATTGTTGCTATTCTTAAAAGAATAGATTCTGAACCAATAAAAAAAGATTTGCGATCGGTTAAAGAATTTTTATTGAACGTCGTAAAAACCCAAGGTTATATGGGGTTTCATACTTTAATTCAATATGCTATCGATAAATATTCCTATGCGAATGAAAATGATATTCAAGGATTAGTTAAAGTATTGCGTGATGAGAAAAAAGTCAAAATTATTAATCCGAAAGAAAAACTAAAAGACCAATTAATTTGCTTAGTTATTTAAAAAAATCAATATTTAATAAAGAAAATCAAAATAAATATCACTACAATAAGTAAAGTTAATAAATAAATGCAATATCTGATTCAAGCCAATGAAATAAAAGCGCAAATTGCTAAATTTAGTTTGGCAAAAGTGTTGTGGTTAGATACAGAAATTGCTGATTATTGGACTGCATACCCACGCTTATCTCTCATTCAAGTCTCACTCGATAATAGAGATAAAACGGGTGAATCTGCTTATATTTTGGATCTACTAGATAAACCCGAGTTAGTAGATGAATTTATTAAGCAAATAATGCTTAATCCTCAAATAATCAAAGTATTTCATAATGCCAGCTTCGATTTAAAATATCTAGGTGGAAAATCAGCTTCAAATGTTATCTGCACTCTCAAATTAGCCAGGAAAATTACCAAAAAAGTTTTACAAACATCTGATTTAAAACTTAAAACTTTGGCTGTAGAACTATGTCATTTTTCCAATGTAGATACAGAAGAAGGACGAAGCGATTGGGGAAAACGCCCTCTTTCTCAAAAACAGTTACAGTATGCAGCGATGGATACAGTTTATCTCGCTGCTGTACATCTTCGCTTATTAGAAGTTTCTCACCCCGATGCTGTAAGGGAAATTTTTGATATGGTTAGCGAATCTAATAATTCTACAACCAACTCCACCAACAACTTAGAAAACTTATCTTTGAGTCCTACTAAGGTTAGAGTAGCTTTTGAGTGTCCCCGTCTTTTTTATTTAAGTCAGTATTTTGGTGGTAGAACCTTATTTTCACCACCAGATAAAATTACGGGTATTGGTAGTATTTTCCATCAGTTGGCTGATGAATTTGTAAATTTAGCTGTTTGCGAACCCCGATTTCAAGAAGTTTTTCACCTTGGAGGGTCGCAATTACAGGTTGAAAAAGTTGCTCTCGACATGCAACAACTTTTTTACCAACTCAAATTTTTCCCTTACCTCAACCAATTAACTGAAAAAGATCCTAGTAAAGCACCAGCACTACTAAAAGTTTGGGAAGGAATTCAAGGACTAATTAAACATTTTGCTGCGTTGTTAGTTACGAATCGTAATTACTGTAGTGCAGAAACTGTAATTCGGAACACCTTTATTACAGAAAAACGTCAGCTTGAGCATTACTTTAACCTACCTGATGGTAGCGAGCAAAGGGTATTAGGAGCATATGATTGTTTAGTTTTCAATTTTGAACGCAAACGTCTCGGGGTATTAGAATTTAAAACCTATCAACCTGTAGATCCGTCTGCACAGTTAGCCCAAGTTTCAATTTATAGTTACATGTTATGGCACAAGAAAAAGGTTGCTGTTGATGCAGCAGTTTATTGTGTTTTACCAGAATTCAAAGAATATCAATATACCTGGGAGCAACTGGAAAACACCATACATCAACTCATTCCTTATAAGTTACAACAGATGAAACAATGGTTAAAATGGGAACATTCTCACCCCAATCCACCACCTCAAACAACTCAACTCCATCTGTGTGACATTTGTCCTCAACAACAAAAGTGTCAAAGTTATTTTTCAGCACAATCTTTAGATCGAACTAAAACTGAGTCTTCAACTGATGTGGAAGATCCACAGGTTTTCTCTTCCCAGGAGCAAGATTTTCCAACGGAAAGAGAGTTTACAGAAAATTACAACACAGGAAATAGATCTACAGCAAACCATTCTAAAGGAAATAACTCTGCAAAAAATAATTCCACAAAACATGAATCAATATCTTGGGATGTTGATGCTACAGGGGAAGAATTGGTCAACACATTGGAATCCTTCGGTATTGCTGTTGATTATCAAGGTGTGGCGATCGCTCCTGCTTTCATTCGGGTCAAATTAAAACCCCATCTGGGTGTAAAGGTTATTTCAATTCTGAGATTATCTGCTGACTTACAAGTACAGTTGGGTTTAGAAAATTCACCTTTAATTACTCCCCAAGCTGGGTACGTAAGTGTTGATTTACCTCGTCCGGATAGACAAATAGCCGAATTTACAAAATACGTTCAAAACCAATCTTTACCACCAACAGCACCAGTAAAAATAGCAATTGGAGTGAATTTAAACGGGAAATTAATAGAAGCAAATTTATCTGACCCCAATACCTGTCATTTTTTAGTTGGGGGTACAACTGGAAGTGGGAAAAGTGAATTTTTGCGATCGCTTCTCCTAAGTTTGCTTGTTCGTCATTCTCCCCAAAACCTGCAAATAGCTTTAGTGGATCCCAAAAGAGTTACATTTCCAGAGTTTGAAGGTATTGAGTATTTACATTCACCAATTGTCAAAGATAGCGATCGCGCAATCGAATTGATGGAAGAGTTGGTAGAAGAAATGGAATTGCGTTACCAACAATTTGAAACTGCAAGATGTGCGGATATCAGTGCTTATAACCAAAAAAACTCTCAACCATTATCTCGTATCGTTTGTATTTTTGATGAATATGCAGATTTTATGGCAGAAAAAGAGATTCGTAAGATATTAGAATTGAATATTAAAAGATTGGGTGCAATGGCTAGAGCAGCTGGAATTCATTTAATTATTGCTACTCAACGTCCCGAAGCCAAAGTTGTCACCCCAATTATCCGTTCCAATTTACCAGGAAGAGTCGCCTTACGTACAGCAAGTGAAGCAGATTCCTGTATAGTCCTGGGAGGAAAAGAAACAGCAGCAGCTTATTTATTAGGAAAAGGTGATTTACTGTATCAAAATGGTAGTCAACTACACCGCTTACAAAGTTTATTGGCAACTAATATCAACTTTAATTAAAGTTCACTACCAGAAAATAATTCTGGTACAAGCATAGTAAAAATTTTAGATCAAATATAGCAATCATATTTGATTCCTGAACAGATAACCTCTGTCGCGTCTCTACAATATTGATTTTTACCTACGGTACGCTTATGCGTTTGGACGCACTACGTGTTTGGATGCAGCTTCCGCTGAACACCGCAGGTGCGTGCAAACATCTTTGATGCGGCTAACACAAATGATTTAGGATTGCTATATCTTAAACGAGACGTTGCTCCTAAACTATGGCATTTACTTTCAGTAGCTTTAGGGAAAAAGTAACTAAGTCATTTAACTCCCATTTCCTTTCTTATCTCATCATATTTGGCACGGACAGCCCGAATATCTTGCCACATTAACCACTTAGGACTACCTTTCTCCCTGGATGGATTGCGTAGCAAATAAGAAGGATGAAAAATTGGCATACATAATCTGCCTTCCCATTCCATCCAAGTTCCCCGTATTTTAGTTATTCCACGTTTATCACCAGTTAAACCTTTAACGGCGGTAGCACCGGTAAGCAGAATAATTTTAGGATCTACTAGCCGAATTTGTTCTAAAATGTAGGGCTTGCAAGCAGCTATTTCTTCAGTGGTTGGAGTGCGATTATTGGGAGGACGACATTTCGCTATATTACAAATATAAACATCTTTTTCTGAGTCTAAGCGTACTGCAGCCAAAATTTTATCAAGTAGCTGTCCGGCTCTACCAACAAATGGTAAACCTGTTTCATCTTCATTTTGACCTGGAGCTTCTCCCACAACTGCAATTAATGCTTTTTGATTTCCACGTCCAATTACTGCATGCTGACGGGTACTTCCCAAACCACAACGGTGACAACTATTGCAATGATCAGTTATTTCTGTCATATTTGCATAGGTACCACTGGGAATAGGAATCTTAGCATTAGTAGGTATGAGTTCTTTCTCTTGTGGGTTGGAATATTGAAAAAGAGTTAATTGATTATCGCTGCTCATGAATCTTTGTAGATTTGCTTAATAACTTTGTGGGGATGCAAAATTTGTGACTTTAAGTTTGTGACTTTAAGATCGAAATATTTATTACCTCGAACTATTAACGAATTAATTTATACGTTAGCAATACTTGAAGTTTTACCATCACAGCTACAAATATCTAAAATACAAATATCTAAAACATAAATATCTAAAATATAAATATCTAGAAACTTAAAATTATCATACTTTTAGCTTTTAATTCTATTTTGAAAATATTAAACTAAAAAAGTCTCAAGCTTAAAAAATCTCAAACAAAATAAATCTATAGAATGTTGGGAATAGAAATAACCCATACTTTTTTCATACTTCTATAGATTTGTAAATGAATTGCTCCAGGTAAAAATCAATCATCATAAAATCAATATTAAAGTCGATATTACTACCACCTTTTGTGCTGGGGGAAAGATGTCTGATGCCCCACTTTTTGCTAATCGTGCTGATGCCGGTAAAAAATTGGCATTGGCGGTTGATGGTCTTTTAACCCAGCAAACTAATATTCTTGGAGAAACCCCTAGAGCAATCGTCTATGCTTTACCACGGGGAGGAGTACCAGTCGGCGTAGAAATTTCACAGTATATAGGCTGTCCTTTAACTATTATCATATCCAAAAAGATTGGTCATCCAGAAAATCAGGAACTAGCTATTGGTGCTGTGACTGCAACAGGGAGCACATTGTGGGTTCCCTCCTACAAATGTGTGAATTATCCTCAATGGCAGAAAGAGGCGCTAGACTTAGCTTTAAAACAAGCAAAATTATTAGAAAAACAGTTAATTTCTTTTTGTCCAGATGTCGAGCCCAAGAATGCAACACTTATTTTAGTCGATGATGGTATTGCTACAGGAATGACAGTCGCTGTTGCAATTAAAGCTCTGCGAACACTCTCTCCACGAGAAATTTGGGTTTGTGCTCCTGTTGCACCGATGCGATTATTACCCTATTTACGCGAGTGGTGCGATCGCTCAATTATTTTGGCTACACCACAATCATTTTTTAGTGTTAGTAATTTTTATGTGGATTTTCCCCAAGTGGAAACTAGCACAGTTCGAAAATATCTACAGCAGCAATATTAGTTTTACTGGGTAATAATTGGTAATTGGTAATCGGTAATTGGTAACTGTAGCCGGTAAGGGTGTGGCGTAAGTCATAAAATGACAACTGATATTATGTCCGCTTAATTACTTATGAAAAAATATGTTTGTTTGTAGTAGCGCTTTAGCGCCATAGTAAAGATATTGGCGCTCAAGCGCTACTACGAACCTTATCGCAAGTGTTTTACCGGACATGATATGACAACTGACAACTGAATCTTTGTTACTTTTGCTTTTTAAGTGTAAACAAGTGTAAATACAAATATAATATTTACGTAAATATTCTACAGTCAGAAATGTTTATAAAAAAGTGATTATCTCGATATTTTTCTTCTAAAGCACGGATATTAGGGATATTTACCCTACTGTCATTTCAGTAAAATTTGAATATAATCTCAGTAAAAATATTTATTCGTAACTAACTATATGTTTCCTAACGGACAAAAAACTCAATCAAATTCCTTAATCCCTAAGTTTGAAGGTTTTTTCCTCGAAATGGTTATGCCCCGATTAGAGGGTAGATGTAGCGAATTGGTAAAAAAAATACTTGGTGATGATTGGGATGTTACACCAATTGGTGACAATCTTACTGAGTTTGAAATTACTCTTAATGATGATGCACTATCAGTAAAAGAAGCTTGGGATAAAACCTATGAATTGCGATCGCAACCTGGTGTAATTGATGTAGAACCACTATTTGCTGTTCCACTTCCCGAACTAACTGGCTGGAATGTATCAATACCTGACTTAGGAGATTTTTTTAACAATCAAATCGAACGGGAAAGTGAGGATGTAAATTGGTGTCTCAAGCAACTTCGAGTATTTGAAGTATGGGAGAAGTATTTCCCCGATCCAAATAAACCACCCGGACATGGAATAGTTGTTGCTCATCCCGATACAGGTTACACAAATCATCCAGAAATTATTGATAATTTACTTCTGGAAAAAGGTTACGATTTTATTGAGAAGGATAACAACGCCACAGATGAACTGGAAAGACCATTCGGTCAACTTATCAATAATCCCGGTCACGGTACATCGACTGCAAGTGTGATCGTTAGCAATCCAGGAAAAGAAGCTAATTATTCCAATCAAAAATATGTCACTGGTGTCGCTCCTGGTGCAAAGGTACTTCCCTTAAGAGTTTCCTATTCTGTCGTACTTTTGAGCGTCCGCAATCTGGCACGGTCAATTGAATATGCGGCAGATAATGGCGCTCACGTAGTTACAATTAGCATGGGAACTGCTTTTCACAATCAACGCTTGCGAAGTGCGATTATCTACGCCCAAAAACGGGGTGTGATTATTGTTGCTGCATCTGGTACCTTAATTCCCTATGTGGTATTCCCAGCAGCATATGATGAAGTAATTGCTGTTACTGGTAGTAATATTCAACGTGAAATTTGGTGGGGTGCATCCCGAGGAAAGCAGGTTGATGTTACTGCTCCTGGTCATTTAGTTTGGTATGCAAAAAGTGACAGAAAAGATGATGGGGTCGAACACAGAATAGACCAAGGCTCGGGTACTTCATTTTCTGCGCCGTTTGTTGCAGGTGTTGCGGCTTTATGGCTTTCCTATCACGGACGAGATAAATTGGTCGAGCGCTATGGTGCAGAGAAAATTCCTTTTATTTTCAACGAATTATTACGGGATACTTGCGACAAATTCCCCACTTGGAAACCCAATCGATTTGGTTCGGGTATTGTGAATGCAGAAAAGTTACTCGCTGCATCTTTGCCGGATAATGTTAATGGATCGGTTGTTTCACCTGCTTTGGCGTTACAGCAGCACAGTTCCTTGGATAGTGGTAGACTAGATGCTTTCATGCACCTATTTGAGTCCCAACTATCGGATACTCAACCAGAAGAATTTGGATTTCCTGATGCATTCTTAAATAGTAATCTAGCAGAATTATTACAAACATTCTCATCAGAATTACCCAAGCGCTTAAAAGAAGTAGGTCAAGAACTAGCTTTTGATTTTGCAGTTAATCCAGATTTATATAAGCAATTTGCTGAATTATTGCATAGCAATAAGCCGTCACCAACTGATCAATCAAAAGGTAGGAAGAAAGGGGAAACCGACAACAAAGAACCCATACGTGAAACCTTGAAGAAGAAAGGAATTTCCGAGATTTTGTTGAATAAACTTTTTAATTGGGGCTAGATTGGCGATTTTGAGAAATATAGGAATTTAGCAGTGGAAGCGTCTTTAATTAGGGCTTGCTGTAGTAAAAAAAGGTTAGGGAACAGTTTTACCCCTATTTTTTCAAATTTTTTGCAGTTCAAAAAATTGCATATAAAGGTTTTTAACCTTTATAGAACCCATTTGGGATCTCGTCATATAACCATAAGCCTTACAGCTTCTAGTTTTTAGTGTTATCGGAATCAGTGCTTTGGAAACACCTATTCTGGCGTAAAATTTTTGAATATACCAGCCC
>NZ_JASJDK010000158.1 GCF_030065675.1 Mastigocoleus sp. MO_188.B34
TTCTAGAGCTTGATCCGCGTTCGCCGGAGGCGCGTCTCAGCACCACGTTAGTGAAACTGGCTACGCATTTCAAGGTAGGAACTTAAGCACTTGGTTTAAATGTAGGAACTTAATCCTTAGTCTGGTCAACTCAAGGCTAGAAGCCTCCGACTTTAGTCGGGGGTTGCTGACATTGCAGGTAAATTATAGAGTGATTTCTGCTGTTTTGAAATACTCACTCATAGTATAGTAAAGCTATTGGAGTAGTTGTCACCCTGTTAACTCAACATATAGTTAAATTTCTTAATAGGTAAACGGACAGTAAATGTACTACCTTGATCCAATTCGCTGTTTAACTCGATATTTCCTTGATGAACCCGAGCAATTGCAACTGCAATGGGTAATCCTAAACCAAACCCTCCACTCTTACGAGAGCGATCGCTATCGACGCGATAAAAGCGTTCAAAAATCTGCTTTTGTTTTTCTGTTGCAATCCCAATTCCAGTATCTTGTACTTTAATTAGTGCTTGTGAAGAAGTTATATCTAAAATTATTTTGACTTTTCCTCCTTCAGGGGTGTAATTAATAGCATTTGTAACCAAATTAGTTAACATCCGATATAACTGTTCTTCCCTTGCGGGTATTTCCAGTGCTTGATTAATCCGAATATCTGTTTTAAGTTCGATATTAGCTGCAACTGCTAAAGGTGCTAATTCCTCTGCAACATCATTCACTAAATCATTGAGACATACCTGTTCTAGTTGAAGATTATTTTGCTTTGGGATACCCTGTTGGTCAAAGCGAGAAAGTAATAGTAAGCTATCAACAAGCTGTGATAAACGGTAATTTTGTCTTTTGACCACTTCCAAGTTTTCCCGTGCTTCTTGTTCGCTAATATTAGATAGTCTTAGAACTGACTCAACAGTTGCTCTAGTAGCAGCAAGGGGGGTTCGCAACTCATGGGCAGCATCAGAAGTAAATTGCTGAATTTGTTGATAGGATTGGTATAGGGGTTGCATTGCGAGTTTAGCCAGCCACCAACTAGCTATACCTACAAGCAGCATAGCTAAAGGTAAACCCACAAACATAATTAATCTTATGGCTCCTAGATAACTATCAAAATCTTTAATAGAACGTCCTACTTGTAGATATCCCCAATCACGATTATCTCTGGTATGTAAAAGCAGAGTAATTTGATGATATCTTTTACTATCTTTTCCAAGATTATTACTTTCTCTAAGTTGAAAAGTATGCCATTTTACTTGAGGTGTAGTGAGGGGAAGTTTTTGGGGAAATTCTCCAGCTAAAGCCAAAGTTTTACCAGAAATATCCACTAAACGGATGTAATAATCATCTTGCTGAATCACATTGGCTAAAGTATGGTGAGATTTATTTTTTTGGTTGGAGCAGGAAGAATCTCCTACAAGACAAATACTAGGTAAAAAGCGAACTTGCTCAATTGTTAAATATCCTGGTTTTTCCAAAACAAACTCAAGACTGTTATGAATTGTAGCGGAAACAGAATTGAGTTCTCTTTGGAGTGTTACCCAATGAGCATGAGCGATCGCTTCATAAACACCCCATCCACACAAAGTTAAAATAAATCCCATTACCCCAGCATACCAACTTGCCAATCGCCAGCGAGTTTGGATAAATAATTTATTTCCTTTGAGAAAAATAGGGGATTGCATTTGCAATTAATCATTAACAACTAATAACTGACCATTGATAACTGTAGCCTGTAAGGGTGTGGCGTTAGCCATAAACTGAACACCGATAACTAATTTTCAAGAAATATTTAAGCGATATCCTAAACCATAAATGGTTTCAATTAGAGAATCACAATTATATTGAGCTAATTTACGTCGCAAAAGCCGCATTTGGGCTGCAACTACATTACTCATGGGTTCTGCACTCACTTCCCAAAGTCGATCTAAAAGTCGATCTCGAGTAATAATTTGATTGGGATGTCTCATAAAGTACTCTAAAAGTTGAAATTCTTTTGCTGTGAGAGATATTTCTTGATTTCCCCCAACTTCTTGCCTCAAAAAAACCTTATGATTAGCATAATCTAAACAGAGATTTCCTAGCTTTAATTGTTGTGGTTTTAGTTCGGGAGAACGTCGCTGTAAGGCTCGCAGTCTTGCAAGTAATTCATTAATACCAAAAGGTTTCACTAAATAATCATCAGCCCCAGCATCCAAACCTATGACTTTATCTGCTTGGGTATCTTTTGCTGTTAACATTAAAACTGGCAAGGAACTATTTTGCTGACGTAATTTTTGTAATAATTCTATTCCTGAGATTTCTGGTAACAACCAATCAAAAATAGCAACGGTATACTCCTTCCAATTATTTGCTAAAAGTTCCCAAGCCTCTGTACCATCTTGCACCCAATCAACTATATAATTTTCTTGATTAAGGGTTCGCTTAATGGCTGCCCCTAAGTCTTGTTCGTCTTCTACTAATAAGATTCGCATATTTTTTTCATTTATCAGTTACTAGTTATAGCAACAGACATATTTTGGTAAAAAGGGAACGGGGAACGGGGAACAGAGAAATAATTCCTGACTACTCAATATGGTTTAAATTTTTGCAAACGTAAAGCATTTGTAACAACAGAGACGGAACTAAAAGCCATTGCAGCACCAGCAATAATTGGGTTCAATAACCAACCAAAAAAGGGAAATAAAATCCCCGCAGCAATGGGAATCCCTAAAACATTGTAGAAAAATGCGAAGAAGAGATTTTGACGAATATTTCTAATAGTCGCGTGGGAAAGTTTAATTGCCGTAATGATACCTTGCAAATCCCCAGAAATTAAAGTGATATCGCTAGCCGCGATCGCAACATCTGTTCCCGTACCAATAGCAATTCCCACATCTGCTTGTGCTAATGCTGGAGCATCATTAATTCCATCTCCCACCATGGCGACTATTTTACCTTCTTTTTTATTGCTTTCTTTTTGTAGTGATTTTACTTGAGCAGCTTTGCGATCAGGACGAACTTCAGCAAATACGCGATCAATTCCAACTTCACGACCAATAGCTTCTGCGGTAGAGCGATTATCTCCTGTAAGCATTACCACTTCTAAACCTAATTTATGCAGCATTCTCACTGCTTCTTTAGATGTACTTTTAAGAGCATCCGCGATTCCCATTAATGCTTCTATCTTTCCATCCACGGCGATCCAAATGACGCTTTTTCCTTCCTTAGACCAAGTATCTTTTTGAAGAAGAAATACTTCAGTATTGATACCCTCTGATTCTAGCCAACGTAAGGTTCCGATTTGCACAAAACGATCTAAAACAAATCCTTGTACCCCACTCCCAGGAACCGCGACAAAATCACGAACATCTACCACCTCAACCTCTTGAGATTGAGCATATCTAACCACAGCTTCTGCTAGGGGATGTTCGGAATTTCGCTCCAGTGAAGCAGCTAAACTCAGTATTTTTAACTCATTACCGTTAGCTGTACCGTTTACAGTAATAAAATTAGTAACTGTAGGTTTTCCTTCCGTTAAGGTACCGGTTTTATCCAAAACAATAGTTTGAATTTTGTGAGCTAATTCTAAACTTTCTGCATCCTTAATCAAAATTCCGTTTTCTGCACCTTTACCGGTTCCTACCATAATCGATGTGGGAGTTGCTAAACCCAAAGCACAGGGACAAGCAATAATTAAAACCCCCACTGTAGGAATTAAAGCTAGAGTGATATTCCTAGTTGCATACAACCAAATAATAAAAGTCGTGATCGCAATTATAATCACTCCAGGTACAAACCAAGCTGTAACCTGATCCGCTATGCGTTGAATCGGAGCTTTACTTCCTTGCGCTTCTTGTACTAGTCGCACAATTTGAGCTAAAACCGTATCCTTACCAATTCGGGTCGCTTTGAATTTAAAACTACCAGTTTTATTAATCGTTGCGCCAATAACCTCATCACCGGGTTGTTTTTTCACAGGTAAACTTTCACCCGTCACCATAGCTTCATCGACAGTGGAACTACCTTCTATTACTTCCCCATCTACCGGAATTTTTTCACCCGGACGGACAACAACCACATCATCAAGTTGGACTTCTTGAATCTGAATATCTATTTCCCTTCCATTGCGAATGACACGAGCATTTCTAGGTTGTAAACCAATTAATTTCCGAATTGCTTCACTAGTTTTTCCTTTCGCACGATGCTCAAATAATCTTCCCAAAAGAATCAAAGTAATAACAACTGCAGCTGTTTCGTAATAGACCTCTGCTTTTAAACCTCTATTGAGAAAAAAATCAGGAAATATGGTTACAACCAGAGAATAAAAAAACGCTGCACTCGTACCCAAAGCAATTAAGGTATCCATAGTCGCAGTCTGACGTTTTAAAGCTTTTGAGGTACCAATATAAAATCCATAACCACACCAAAACTGTACTGGAGTCGTTAATATCAACTGCAACCAAGGATTATGCAACCATCCAGGAATAAAGGAAAATTCTAAACCAGTCATCATTGGTAGAGAACCAACAATTAAGATAATGCTAATAACACTCCCCAAAACCAGCTTACGAATTAGATCCCGTTCTTGTGCTTTACGAACCGCTTTTTCCTTGTCATCTTCCCCTATCATCATCTCCTGTTCTTCGAGGGGATAAGCCTGATAACCAGCAGCATCTACAGCATCTTGAATGTGTTTAAGATCGGTTTTTTGCGAGTTATATCTAATGCTTGCTTGCTCAGCACCAAAATTAACAATACACTCCTTGACCCCTGGAACAGAACTAATAGCTTTTTCTATACTGCTAGCACAAGAAGCACAACTCATCCCCTTTAGCTTTAGTATTAGAGTGTCCATAGTAAATATTTAGTTTTATTTAATTGAGTAAGTAGCTTGTGTGAGACCGATGAAAGAATATCGTTACTTTTAGTCACTTTCATCGCCACACCGTCATACATCGCCATTAATATTAATGTACAAAGACCTGCTAAGCGCCAAAGAAAATGTTGTTACTTTGGTGGACATCATATTGCATTAAGTAGCAGGATAACCAGCATCAGCTAAAACTTGTTTAATTTTGTCTTCCGGTTGTTGGGTTTGAACATTAACTATTTTTGTCTTGGGGTCAGCTTCTACAGTAGCGGTTGAATCAATTGATTTTATCGCATCTGCGACAGCATTTACGCAAGCAGAACAGGCAATATCAGGTACTTTCAATGTTAAAGTCATAATTTTACTTAGTTTGAACTCGATTGATTTAGATTTGATTAGAGTTAGATATTAGTGGAAATAAAGAAATCCATATGGCAATATGGTAAACCCTCCAGTCAACTAGAGAGTCAAGAAAAATCTTAATTTTCTGAATTCATACCTTTAAATAAAAATATCGCAGCATAATTTTTATAATTCTCAAGCCTAATACTTATTTGTAGCTTGTATGTAAAAAAGTATTGATATATATTACAAGATTTTCTGCAATCAAGATAAATTTATATCTTGGGACTTAATTAGATTTCATCTTGATTTCATTTTTATATGTTATGCAAGAGATATTGCTTTTAATAAATCAAAAATTTAGTTTTTATTATTTTCTAGAATTTGTCATTTATCTCAGAAAAAAAGTATTTAAATAACATTGATTCAAGAATAAATATTTATCTTCAAATAATTAAACAGATATGCAATTTCATAGATATTTCATTTTTCAAGTTGATACTAGCAAGTAAAGCTTGGTCATGATGCAATCTAAATTAAGAAAAAATTACTATTAGTTCTTATGCTGAAATCTTATTCCAAATGGTTATTGCCTTTGATTGTTGGTGCAACTGTTGTTGGAACGTTAGGAATATTCTATTGGTTGCCAAGTCTAGGAATAATTAATCATTCTCAAACTATTACAAGTAATTCTAAATCAATTACTACCGCCAGTGTTTGGGATAAGGTAACAGAATCATATTCCGGAACGCGAGAGATTACGGTTTATCGCAGTCCTTCTTGTGGTTGTTGTGGTGAATGGGTCAAGCATATGCAGAAACATGGTTTTAAGATTACAGATATTAAAACCGAAGACATGAAAGCAATAAAGCAAAAATACAACTTACCCCAAAACTTAGCCTCTTGTCACACAGCAATTATTGACGGTTATGTGATGGAAGGACATATTCCTGCAGACGATGTCAAGCGCTTTCTCAAACAAAAACCTAAATTTGCAGGTTTAGCCGTACCCGGAATGCCTTTGGGTACGCCGGGAATGGAATCAGGAAACAGAAAACAACCATTTGTAATTGCAGCATTTAATCAGAAAGGCGAAATCCAAGTTTTCAAGGAATATCAATCTTATTAAGTTTGAATTCAGGAGTTAGCAGCACCACATAAGAAGGTATAAAAATTATGAAAAAGATTAATCGTCGTCAATTTATCGCCTTGACTGGTGCTGCGACTGGGGGTGTTTTCCTTCTTAATCATTTATGGGAAAGAGGTGAATCTTCTCAAGTTTCATTACAAGCACCAATCAATCTACCTCGTTTGCACAAAAGCACTAATGGTTTGTTGGAACTCGATTTAGAAGCAAGTTATCGTCCTGTTAAATTAGGTCAAAAACAAGCATATTTACTTACATATAATGGGCAAGTACCCGCACCGCGCTTGGAAGTACAAGCAGGAGATACAATTCGTATTCGTTTTAAAAATAATCTCTTTGAGTCAACGAACCTGCATTACCACGGACTGCACATACCAGTTACAGGAAATGCTGATAATGTTTTTGTAAGCATCCAACCGAAGGAAACATTTAACTACGAATTTACTATTCCTCAAAATCATCCTGCTGGTACTTTTTGGTATCATCCCCATCGTCACGGGTTGGTAGCAGAACAGTTGTTCGGAGGTTTAGCAGGTTTGTTCGTAGTGAGGGGGGATCTTGATGAAATACCCGAGATTAAAGCTGCAAACGAAGAATTTCTGGTATTGCAAGATTTTGCTCTCGACGGCGAAGGAAACATGATTTCCGAGGCACATATGTCAATTATGGCAGGACGGGAAGGAGATTTACTCGCAGTCAATGGTAAATTTAATCCTACTTTCTCAATATCAAAAAATGGGTTATTACGGTGGCGAATTGTTAATGCTTCTCCTTCCCGTTTTTACCGCTTGTCTTTAGAAAAACATCCTTTTTATCTAATTGCAACTGATGGAGGTGGGTTAGCCGAAGTCATTGAGCTAAACGAATTATTATTAACACCAGGAGAAAGGGTAGAAGTACTGATCAAAGCCGACAAAGAACCAGGAAAATATCGCTTGCTTAATTTACCCTATGACCGAGGTGGAATGGGAATGATGGGTGGCAGAGGTATGATGGGCGGTAGAGGTATGATGAGTGGTAGAGGCATGATGGGTGTAAATAATGACGCACCAACAATTTTAGCAACGGTTAATTATGATGCCCCTGTAAAACCCGTTTCTCTACCAAGAAAACTTTTATCAGTTCCGGCTTTACCCAAACACAAACAAGTACGCCATTTCACATTAAATCACGGTATGGTTCCCGGTCAAGGAATGGTATTTCTAATTAACGGAAAACCTTATGAGCCGAATTCTATTGATACTCAAGTCAAGCTCAATACGGTAGAAGACTGGGAAATAGTGAATACAGGAGTGATGGATCACCCTTTTCACATCCATGGGAATCAATTTCAAGTTGTCAGTCGTGACGGTAAACCAGAACCCTATCGCGCCTGGAAAGATACGGTGTTAGTACAGCAAGGAGAAACCGTCCGTATTCGGATTCCCTTCCGAGATTTTGCGGGTAAAACAGTTTATCACTGCCACATTCTTGACCATGAAGATTTAGGAATGATGGGAAATTTAGAAATTCAAAAATAATAGGTCAAAGATAATAGAGCGAAGCTTAGTTTATTAGTTTATTTCACACTGATTTCATTTTTGTCTGCCATCATTGGTTCGATGCAAGGAACAGGGGTAGACCTCTGTGATTTGTCGCAAAACAAAAAAATAAATGTAAAATATAATACCTTATTCTCTAAGTGATTTTATTTAACTTCTGGGGAGTGTCATATCTTTGAGTAATCTTCGTGATCGAGAGGACACACAGGTGCAAAGTTCATTAAATCCTGGCAAAACGATCTTGGGAATTACTGTATTTATGCTGCTTACGGGCGGGATTTTGACAGTTACCAATCATTTCAAACCTGCTTCATCAATGGCAGGGATGGAAGGACATGATATGTCTCACGGTAATATGTCCCATGATGACATGATGCAAGTGGATGGGTCATTTAACCCAACTCCTGTAACGGTTAAACTTGTTAAACCTAGTTTACTCAAGGTTAGCGTTAAATATACTGGTTCCGTTCATCCTTATCAAGAAATAACTGTTTACCCCCGAATCGCCGGACAACTAACCAATTACTCTGTTTACCCTGGCGATCGCGTAGGAAATGGACAAATTTTAGCCACACTTGATGCTAGCGAACGGTTAACTGAAGTTGCGGAAGCTGCAGCGCAAGCAGACTCGATGGAAACTAGTTTAGAGGCGGCTCAAATCGAGTTAAACGAACAAAAGCAAGAAATTGAAAGGCTAGCTGCAGAGCTTTCTTATCAAGAAAAGAAACGCGATCGCTATGCTTTATTGGTCAAGGAGGGGGCTATTTCTCAAGACCAATACGATGTCGAAGATACCCAAACTCAAACTGCACGAGCGGCTTTGAAGAGAGCAAGAGTGAAATTGATCCGCTTAAAAGCTCAAGCTCAGAGTGCTCGTTCCCAACTCAAGCAAGCAAGGGCAACAACAGACACCGCCGCGATTATGAAAGGGTACACTAAATTGCGCTCTCCCATTGCAGGTATCGTCCAAGAACGGATGGTAGACCCTGGCGTAGTGGTGCAGCCAGGAATGGGAGTTCTCAAAATCGGAGATTACCAACGAATACGCCTACGTGCCAATGTTGCTCAACAAGATGCAGTAAATATTAAAGTTGGTACTCCCATCGTGGCAAAGGTTCCTGGAACTAATGTCAAGGAAATTACAGGCAGAGTTACTAGTATTTTTCCTCAAACTAACAGTAATACCCGCACCGTAACCATCGAAACTGTTGTTAATAATCCTAGCGGACAGTTGTTGTCGGGACAATTTCTGGAAATGGAAATCATTACTGTTCGTCAACCTAATACTTTGTCTGTTCCACGTTCAGTTCTTACTCAATTTAAAGATAAAACTGGGGTTTGGGTCGTTAATGGGGAAACAGCGCGACGGAAAATTGTTATCACTGGCTTAGTAAGTGGAGAGCAAGTAGAGATTAAAAGCGGTCTCAAACCGGGTGATGCGGTGATTACCTCTGGACATTCCAAATTGATTGAGAATTCGCCCGTAGCAGTAGTTGATGAATTAGGAAAGTCAGTTGCTTTAGATAGTAATACTGTTGCAGGTGATACGCGGGTGCGATTAGTCAGTCCTCAAGATTCAGTCAAAAAGGGTAGCGCCCAACTAATTCTCGAAGTTCAAGACATTAAAACGAATCAACCCTTAGCAGTAAAAAACCTTGATGTAAACGTTACTATGCCAATGAAAAATATGCCACCAATGACTTCAATGGTGGAAGTTCAACCCGATTCTCAACCGGGGCGCTTCAAGGTCGATACTCACTTTGGGATGAAAGGGAAATGGGAAATCAAAGTAA
Source organism: Mastigocoleus sp. MO_188.B34 (assembly GCF_030065675.1). Classification (GTDB taxonomy): domain Bacteria; phylum Cyanobacteriota; class Cyanobacteriia; order Cyanobacteriales; family Nostocaceae; genus Mastigocoleus. The sequence continues at coordinate 9,661 of NZ_JASJDK010000158.1, forward strand.
AAGTAAAAGACCCAAAACATCAAGGTCAAAACAACTTTAATCTGAATGTTCAATAATTACCTCTTTACTTTTCTTTCTCTACCTCTAAAAAGCTTATTCAATTCTTTAACTCATATTCTGAAGCAGAAAAATGATAAAACTTCTACCCCTCCTCCTAACTCTAAGTTTCTTAACTATTGCTTGCAGTACTCCTGAAAATCAGACAGAAGCAACATCATCAACAACAACTACCAACTCATCCCAACAACAACCACAGGAAGGAAACGTCAAAATCAATTTAGTCAGTCCTAGTTCTCAAGAAACAGTCAAAATGGGTAATGCTCAATTGGTTGTAGAAGTTCTCGACTCCCAAACCCAAAAACCAGTAGCAGTCAAAGACCTGGATATCAAAGTTTCTATGCCGATGGAAGGTGACGAACCCATGACCTCAATGGCAAAAGTTGAACCAGACTCACAACCAGGTCGATACAAAATCAAAACCAATTTTGGCATGCAAGGAAAATGGGACGTAGTCGCACAAGTTAAAGATTCTCAACACCAAGGTCAAGCTAGTTATAGCTTTAATGTTCAGTAGGAATTGGCTTTAGCCAGAAGGGGATTAAGGTACGCCCGCACCCCTGTCGCGGTAAATAGCGACATGGCAAAAATAAATTATTTATTCGATTTACAAAGCCCTAAATTCTAAACTCATAAGTCCTATTAATAACTAGGTGGGCAAAATTACTTAACTACCGAGTTTATTACCTGTTCCCCGTTACTTTTTCCCTTCCTTAAAAATGTTTAATTAATTTTGCCCAAGTACTTATGAAATATTTCCTTACCCGTTGGTCAATTAAGAATCCGGTGGTCCTTGCTGCTTTGTATATAGGCATTCTCGTCCTCGCAGTCTTAACCCTTTTCCTGCTTCCATTACGAATGATGCCTTATGTTCAAAGCCCATTGGTTGCAATTGTAACTATGGCTCCTGGTTCGTCACCATCTGAGGTCGAAACTTATATTAGTAAGCCCATTGAACAACGTTTAACTGTCTTAGATGGAGTACGCTTCATTCGCTCCAGTTCTCAACAAGATATGTCCCTAGTCACGGTGCAGTTTGAATGGGGTGGAAAAATAGATCGAGCAGTCCAAGAAGTGCAAAGTGTAATGACATCTGCTGAGGGTGACTTAGCACTTGATGGTATTAATACCCGCTCTTACTGGGTTTTACCCATCGACCCTCTCAATCGTCCGGTATTAACTCTGGCTTTGCGGGGTGAAGAATGGGATCCGGTAAAATTGCGAGAGTTTGCAGATAATACCTTAATTGACCGGCTAACTCAGGTGCGTGACGTACAAGCCGTGTCGATTTTTGGCGGGTATAGGCGACAATTGCAGGTAATTGTAGATCGCCAGAAGTTAGCAGCTTATGGTTTGTCCATTTTGCAAGTACGAGACGCCATAGACGCCAATAATATTAGCCAAGGCGCGGGGATTCTAACAAACGGCGATCGCGAAATTTTGGTACGTAGCGATCGACGAGCGCTAAATGCTCGAGCGGTGATGGATTACCCCATTTTTCAAAAGGAAGGACAAGTTGTATATGTCAAAGATGTCGCCACTGTCAAGGATACCTATGAAGAAGGCCGCAGCAGTTATCGTTACAATGGCGAAGTAGCATTAGCCGTTAATATCATTCAGAAACCAGATTCGAGTTCCCCTCAAGTCATTAAACGGGTACGCGCCGAATTAAAGAAAATTCAAGCACAATATCCTGGTTTAGAGTTTCAAGAAGCCTACGATAATTCTTACCTAGTTAATTTAATTAAAGACAGCACCACTGGAGAATTACTGATAAGTGTTTTTCTCGCAGGTTTGGTAATCCTAATTTTCTTGGAAAATTTCCGAGCGACAGCGATTGTGATGATTTCTATCCCTACATCCCTCGCGCTGTCAATGTTACCATTTATCCCCATCGGCATGTCCCTCAATTCTTCAACTTTGATTGGGATGATGATGGCGATCGGGAAGTTGGTGGATGACTCAATTATCGTCATCGATTCAATTGACCGAAAGTTACAAGCAGGAATTAAACCCCGTGAAGCAGCAATTAAGGGTACGGGAGAGGTATTTCTTGCCAGTGCGGCAGCAAGCTGCGTGATGATTGCAGCACTGTTACCAACAATACTTGCAGGCGGACTTACAGGGTTAATGTTTGTTGGTATTGTTTATCCGATGGTTTTTGCTTTTGTCGCCTCCCTGTTGGTTTCGATTACCTTAATCCCGTTGCTCGCAGCGTTCTTTCTTAAACCTCTACACCAAAAAGGAAAACCCAAAACTTGGTTGCAAAGATTGCTGACTCCAGTACGTTATAGCTTTTACCAATTAGAAAGCAGTTACGGGTGGTTACTGGATCTTTGTATGCGCAACCGGGAAATTACCCTAGCGATCACAGGAGCCTCAATTGTCTTAGCATTTAGCCTGTATCCCTTAATTGGACAAGAAATGATGCCTTTGGGAGATTCCGGTCAAATTATGGCTACCATTGAGTTAGAACCGGGAAGCTCATTTAGCAAAACCGACCGAGTCGCCCAAAAGTTTGAGCAAATTCTCCTAGAACAACCGGAAGTAGAAAAAGTTTCCTCACAAATTGGCTTTGAATTGACGCGCAACAGTACTTACTTTAGTGGCTATAGTATGGGTGGTGTTAATACTGCTTCCGCGATTGTTACCCTCAAAGAACTTGGTCAGCGAGAACGAGATATTTGGGAAATTATTGATACGGTCAAAACCAAAGCAAATAGTTCAATTCCAGGTTTGCGCCGAATTGCTATGAAGGAAATGGGAGTAGACGTCATGGCTACTTCTGCTGCTCCCATACAGCTAGCGGTTTACGGTGAAGATTTAGATGTACTACACCGTCTCGCCAACGGAGTTTTGGGTATTGCTGAAAAAACACCAGAATTAATTATGCCCCATACTAGTTCAGCAATGTCCCAACCAGAATATCAATTAAAAATTGATCGCCGTCGAGCAGAAGAATTAGGATTAAGCGTCCAACAAATAGCCGAACAAGCTCGTTATGCTTTAAATGGAGGTTACACCCGTAGATATTACAATCGTCCTAATTTAAGACAAAATAATATCTTAGTTCGCTACAACGAAGAAGACAGAGGAACCCAACAAGACTTATCCGCAACTTATATTACAACTGCAGATGGTCAACAGGTACCCTTAACTAGTGTCGCTACCTTAGAAGCAGAAAAAGGACCTACATTAATTGAACATGTTAACGGGCGACGGGTGGTTTACGTCAACGGATATTATCGCAAGCACGGTCCTGCTTCAATGGATTTATCAATGGCGATTACTATGCGTGCGGGTACTGAATTAAATTTCCCCCCCGGTTACGGTATCGACTCAATGGGAGATATGACAGATATGATGATTGAGTTTGAGCGACTTTTACAGGGTTTGGTCATATCACTAGTGCTGATTTATCTGATTTTAGTGATTCAGTTTGGCTCGTTTATTCAACCTTTAGTTATGATGTTGTCAATTCCCTTGCAGTTGGTAGGGGTTTTTGGAGCACTTTTACTTGCAGGACAAACTCTTTCTACCGTTTCTATTCTGGGAATTGTTATCTTATCCGGTTTATCTGTTTCCGCTGCAATTCTCTTACTAGAACTAATTTTGACTAAACGCCAAGAAGGTGTAGCCAGAGAACTGGCGATTCGTGAAGCCGGCCCAGTGCGACTCAAGGCGATTGTAATGACAACCTTAACAACAATTATTGTAATTGTCCGACTCGCTTTTTTCCCCGAAACTGGAATGGATGCTTACTCTCCCATTGCAACAGTAATTTTAGGCGGCTTACTTATCTCTACTTTACTTACCTTAATCGTCGTTCCTGTAGTTTATTCTCTTGTAGACGATACCGCACAATGGCTCACTCACCTAAGAAAGAAAATTATGACGCTAAGGTTATTTGGCAAAGTTTCTTCTCAAGATAAGTAGGGCTAAACAACAGTAAGTCAAACAGTAAAAATATTTACTATGCTAAAAATAGAACGCCATAAAGACAAATATAGTATTTTGCATACAATCTATAAATATTTTCAATGACATATATGAAGTTAAATACTAGTCAAAAACATTTGATTAGCGCAACAACAGCTTGTGTAACACTAGTAACAAAAAGTAGGTTTTTACTGGCTCACGACAAAAGTTTTCACGTACGGAATAAAATAAGAAAACCAAAAATAGAAGAAAAACCAACAGAGAATATTCCTAAAAAAGTTAAACCAAAGGTACAAATACAGGAAAAACTTTCACCTTCATCCCAGACGAAAATTAATATAACTCAGAAAGAAAAAGTCTTTAATTCAGTAACGAGAACGGAAACCAACGAGATAAATTTTCTCCCACAACCAGGAGAATTATTTTTCGTGCTGCTACTAGCTGTACCTACTTTACTATTTTCGATGAAACGATGGAAATACAAGTAAAAAATTACTCATTTATTTCATTTCGATTGCAATATAACACTGTCATTGATATTAATTAATCTACACATATTAAAGATGACAATTAAAAAAATTCATATTCGTCAACTTCACTACTACCTTGCCCCAATAATGCTATTTCCTGTGATACTAAGCTTGATTACAGGCTCTCTATTTCAAGTAGCAGCAATTACTGGTAAGGGAGAAGAATTTATCTGGCTGCTAGAGTTACATAGAGGTAAATTTGGTCGCATTAATCTTGAGATGGTTTATCCTTTTCTGAATGCTTTTGGTATCTTGATCCTCGCAATTACAGGAATTACCATGTGGCTTCAAACTCAACGACGTCATAGAAGTAACTGACAGTTATAAGTTTTTATAAGTTAAGAATAATTACAGTTTTCAAAAGCATCAAAAGATACGCGTAGATACTATTTGATTTTTGTTGGCGGAGCCTGCGCTTTGCGCTTAAAACACTCAGTACATTTTCTGTTTCCTGTTCCCTACCTCCAAGAATAATTATGGCTACGCCACGCTATCGCTAACAATAATCAAACCGCATTCCTATATTAGAGAGAAATAACTCCAGCGATGAAGATGAATTTAAATGGCTGACCTGCATAAGTTCAAAATTCTTTAGATCTAGTAAACGAATATTGTGCCATTATTGCCAGCCATCAGGTTTAATATTAGCGAACTCAAAATATAAATCACTCCTACCCCCCTCCAAACAAGGGAAATAAGAGTGAAGTAGCAGGCACACTGTATTTTTTAAATGTTCCAATTATTACTCAATTCAACACTATCCAATGAACTGACAGAATTATCTAGACAAAAATCTAAATTTCAGACAAATCAATCAACTTACTTCTTCTCTGTCAAACCTGTTACCAAAGTATGGGAAGAATGTAAAAAGCGTTTAATATTTTCCCAGAACTCAGCTTTTTGGATATTGTCTTGAGCAAAAGTAGAAAGTTGAGTAAACCATTTTGTTAAAGCCTGTGATTGTTCAGATATTTTACGAGCAACAGTACTGGCTGAAAGTATATGTTGTCTTGCTTCATCAGAAGAACGTATCTGATTTGTTGCGGCTTGAGTTATCTTCTCTACTAATCTACCTGCCCGAGTATTTATGGTAGAGATGTGATATATCTGTAACTCATTATTTTTCAGCGATTTGGTCCAAGTTGATGTCTGCTGGCTACCTGTTTCCATGGTTCCAGAGATTTGATGGATTTCTTTGGTTACAGAAGTCAATAAAGATTGAGTTTGTGTTACTGTCTCAATTAATTGTTTTTCTGTACTTTCTACTTCTTCTGCACCAGAAACTAGCAATTCTTGTTCGCTATTTTCTAATTCACTTTTGGCGATCGCTGCATTGATGTTTTGACTATTTATCTGTTTGTTTAATTTAGTTGAAACCTCATTTATGAGAGCAGAAAGCTTGTGACAGTCTTCACTTACCTGCTTGACTTTTTGTGCCCCATACACTACAGCCTCATGATGGGCAGAAATACTTTGCAATATATTTTTGACGTTTTTCTGTGCTTCTTGTAAAGATTGATGATTGCGCTTGACTTGATGTTCTGCTTGTCTTGCAGTAGTTGCAACACCTTTTGCTCCATCACTCACCCCTTGAATTTGTTTTAGAGCGACAGTAACAAATTCTGATAAATTCAAAGCCTTACTTGAAAAAGCTTTAAAACTATTTTCATTATCCTTGAGCAATTCAGCAATCAATTCTTGAAAGTCTTCTTGTTGAGAATGTTGTATGGGTGCATCTTTTTTTAACACCTGATAAGTTTGGATTCTACTTTCTGAGACTTGAGCATTTTCAAGAGCAAAACCCACTTGCATTGCAATCTGAGATAACCATCTCACTTCGTGAGAAAGCCACTCACGGGGTCCGGAACACTGATTGGCTACTAACAAACCTAGTAACTTATCTTCATTAATGATTGGCGTGATTATATTTGCCTTAATATCAATTTTCTCAAGTTGCTCAATGTAACAAGCAGTAAAACCAGCTTCGTAGATATTGTTGGTTACCTTAACGCGACCATTACGGTATTTTTCAATGTACTTTGCTTCTAAGCAAGGGTCTTTCATGGTCATTCCCAAAGCCCTAGTCCATCGACGACCTACTGACTCTGCAATTACCACTCCTTGATCTTCTGGTTTGAGTCCGTAGACCAAAACGCTATCACATTCAATAACTCGGCGTACTTCTTCCACAGTAGTTTTGAGAATATCTTCCTCCTTTAGGGAAGAACGAATCAATCTCACAGTCTGTGTAAAATACTTTGTCCATTCATCTTCAACATTTTTCTCTTGGCGAAGAAGTGAAGTTTTTGCAAAAAGTTCGGCATTTTCCAGAGCAAAACCTATTTGTGTCGCAATCTGGGAAAACCACCTAACTTCATGGGGTAACCATTCACGGGCTTGGGAACACTCATGAGCTATTAATAAACCCATAAGCTTACCTTCATGAATAATTGGTGCAACTAAATTCGCCTTAACTTCAAATCTTTCCAGTTGCTCAATGTAACAGGGTGTAAGACTAGCTTCATAAATATTACTTATGGCGATAATACGACCATTCTGGTATTGTTCAAGGTATCTAGCCGCAAAACAGGGGTCTTCAATTATCGCTCCCAAGGATTTACTCCATCTTGGACCCACTGATTCTGCAGTGACTATTCCCATGGATTCCGAGTCCAGCCCATAGACAACTACTCGATCGCACCCAACAACTCGGCGTACTTCTTCAACGCTTGTTTTGAGAATGTCTTCTTTATTTAAAGAATCCCGAATCAGTTTTACTGTTTGAGTAAAGTAACTAGTCCATTCAGTTTCAATATCTGTTTGCTGACAAATATCAGAAGTTGTGGCGATAAGTTTGGCATTATCAATTGCAAACCCTACCTGCATGGCAATTTGAGATACCCACCGAATTTCATATTGTTGCCAGTGATATGGTTGTGAGCATTGATGTGCTACTAATAAACCTAGCAATTTACCTTCATTAATAATCGGTGCGACTAAATTTGCCTTAACTGCCAATTTCTCTAATTGGCTTATGTAACACACGGATAAACCAGCTTCGTAGATATTATCTATGGCTCTGACACGACCATTTTCGTACTTTTCAATGTACTGTGCTTCGAAGCAAGGGTCTTTAATTGTTGCTCCTAAACCTCTTGTCAAACCAGGAACGACTGATTCAGCAACTATTACTCCTTGATATTCTGCATTCAGTCCATAGACAACAACACGATCACAGCCGATGACTCGACGTACTTCTTCTACACTGGTTTTGAAAATATCTTCTTCTTTCAATGAAGCCCGAATAAGTCTGACTGTCTGGGTAAAATACTTGGTCCATTCAGCTTCAATATCTTTTTCGTGGCGCAGATCTGAAGTTTTTGCATTCAGTTTAGCGTTTTCAATGGCAAAACCTATTTGCGTCGCAACTTGCGAAAACCAATTTATCTCATGTTCTTGCCAATCACGG
>NZ_JASJDK010000033.1 GCF_030065675.1 Mastigocoleus sp. MO_188.B34
CTCGTGGTTTGAGAGCCCTGTCAAATAATCTTTTTAAGATTGTTAAGAAAGATGTGACTAATGCATAGCTTGAGAAGGGGGGCTTTTGCCTCCTTTTTAAGGGGGTTGGGGGATCTCAATAATGATATTGGGTAATAAGCTATACTTTCCAAACATCCTCTAAGAAAAAACTTAAGGCTAAGAATTCTAGACTTAGAAATAAATGTTGAAGCAGGAAATTCGGATTCATGGAATTGCCAAATAATCAGATTTTAAGCTTGAGATAAATTTTATTTTAATTTGACAAATTAACTTTTTTGTGCAGCATTCACAGCCGTAAATTCTAATCTGGCTCAAAAGAAAAAGTATTTAAAGTTCATGAGATCCATATATTCCATGAAAAAAGCGAGAAATCTAATTCAAATATTTTGCGATGTAGAAAAATTTGTATTGAAAAATAATCAAGATGTAATTTGCCGATTATTTCTTTCTGGCAAAACTTGGTAGGGTAAGTGAGAGAATTGGGGAATAATAAAGCCACTCTCTTTGAGATAGGTATCTGATAAAATTTGTAAGGTTTCTAGAAGCTAGTAGCAATGGTATCGACTGGCGAACGTATCGCAATTGATGCAATGGGAGGGGACCACGCACCCGATGAGATCGTTGCTGGCGCACTGCGAGCTCAAGAGGAATTGGGTGTAAAAGTTTTACTTGTGGGTGAACCCGAAAAAATTAAAGCAGCCCTGCCTTCAAACACTAATTTGGGGCAAGTGGAAATCGTAAGTGCTACAGATACGATCGAGATGGATGAGGAGCCTTTGTCTGCCGTTAGGCGCAAACGTTCCGCTTCAATCAATGTCGTAATGGACTTAGTAAAAAAAGGAAAGGCAGATGCTGCGATCAGTGCTGGTCACTCCGGCGCTGCAATGGCAGCGGCTTTACTCCGCTTAGGGCGACTTCCCGGAATTGACAGACCGGCAATTGGTGCTGTTTTTCCCACTATGGTTGCCAGCAAACCTGTACTAATACTAGATGTAGGTGCAAACGTAGATTGTCGCCCTAAGTTTTTAGAGCAGTTTGCTGTTATGGGTTCGGTTTACAGCCAATATGTATTGGGAACTGCCGAACCAAAAGTAGGTTTATTAAATATTGGTGAGGAAGATTGTAAGGGAAATGACCTGGCAATTCGTACCCATCAAATACTGACCTCCAACTCGCAAATCTCTTTTCTTGGCAATGCTGAAGGTCGTGATGTCTTATCAGGACGCTTTGACGTCATTGTCTGCGACGGTTTTGTTGGTAATGTTTTACTAAAATTTGCTGAAGCTGTCGGAGAAATAATACTGCAAATTCTGCGGGAAGAATTACCATCCGGCTTACACGGTCAAATTGGCACAGCACTTTTAAAACCAAATCTAAAGCGCATCAAGCAACGGATGGATCATGCGGAGCATGGTGGTGCTTTACTTTTGGGCGTGAATGGAATTTGCGTTATCAGTCATGGTAGTTCTGAAGCTCCTTCTATTTTTAATGCTATTCGTATGGCAAAAGAAGCTGTGGATAATCAAGTATTGGAACGCATCCATCCACAGGTCAGTAGTTTGGCTTCCGAGTAATATTACCCAAGCCCTATTTACCCACCCAGACCAAAGTCATTAGCTGTAATTGTCTGCTAGTGACACCCCTATACCGGGGGAGAAGTATTCTTTGCCCTTATGCTTCTTTTTCTCTATGGACACTCCCACAGAAATAATTTCCGAAATTTTCAATGACAAAGACTAGTTAGTAGTCCATAGTCAGAAAAATAGAAAAAATTATTGGGAAGTTATTTTTGAGCCTCCCATGGTTCTCTGTCCTTTTTCGATTGTGTCTGCAGTATTAATAGTCAGCCAAAGTGACAAACCAGTTTAGATATGCGTAGTCAATGAATGTTACTTTTGTCTATATATTCATAGCTCATAACTAGTTGCGAACGGCTTATAAACTCGGAGAAAATGAGTGCAGAATTTAGGAATAGCAATTACAGGAAGTGGCTCGGCAGTGCCAAAAAATTCCCTCGATAACCAGGGAATAACGCAAATTGTAGAAACTACAGATGAATGGATATCTACAAGAACTGGTATTCGTCAACGCCGACTGGCAAAACCGGATGAGTCTTTAAAGGATATTGCCACAAGTGCTAGCCAAAAAGCACTTGCTATGGCTGGAATTGAACCAAAAGATGTCGATTTAATTTTATTGGCAACTTCTACATCTGATGATTTATTTGGTAGCGCTTGTCAAGTTCAAGCAGCTTTGGGAGCCGATAGAGCAGTAGCATTTGATTTGACAGCTGCTTGCTCAGGCTTTGTATTTGGACTTGTTACTGCTACTCAGTACATAAGAACTGGTGTTTACCAAAATGTATTGTTGATAGGGGCGGATATTCTCTCCCGTTGGGTAGATTGGGAAGATCGACGCACTTGTGTGTTATTTGGTGATGGTGCAGGAGCGGTAGTATTGCAAGCGAATCAAAGCGATCATTTACTGGGCTTTGAACTTAAAAGTGATGGAACTCAAAATGGTTGTCTTAACGTTTCCTATACAGCATCTCCAAGAAAACTAACTGAGGAAATTGTTGTAGCTAAAGGGAATTATCAAGCATTAGCGATGAATGGTAAAGAAGTATACCGTTTTGCAGTGCAAAAAGTCCCAGAAATTATTGATAAAGCTTTGTTTCGTGCCCAACTAACCGTAGAACAAATAGATTGGTTAGTCTTACATCAAGCCAATCAACGTATTCTCAATGCAGTCGCGGAACGTCTCAATATTCCACCTGAAAAGGTAATCAGTAATGTTGCCTCATATGGCAATACTTCTGCTGCTTCCATCCCCTTAGCTTTAGATGAAGCTGTAAGACAAAATAAAATTCAAACTAACGATGTTATTGCTGCATCAGGCTTTGGTGCTGGTCTTACATGGGGGGCAGCTATTTTCCAATGGGGAAGGTAACTATTGTGTCATTCATTTGTCATTTGTCTTGGTCATCGATTACTGATCTTTGACTATTAGACAAAAGACAAATGATGTATGTATTCCCTTGAGGTGGAATTAAAGTTAGCGCTCGCCGTCGGCGTATAGGAGGAATGGTAAATGACACATAGAAAATGAAAAAATGACAAATGACAAAGTGCAAATGACAAAAACTGCATGGGTATTTCCTGGACAAGGCTCCCAATCCGTAGGGATGGGAATGGATTTATTGGATATACCATCTGCTAAAGAAAAATTCACTCAAGCTAAAGAAATTTTAGGCTGGTCAGTCACACAAATCTGTGAAAGTGATCCAGAAAATTTATCCCGTACTCTCTACACCCAACCTTGTCTTTACGTTGTGGAAAGTATTCTTGCTGATATTCTTCGCGAGAAAGGAGATAAACCAGATTTGGTTGCTGGTCATAGCTTGGGAGAATATGTAGCCCTTTATGTGGCTGGTGTATTTGATTGGTCAGCAGGACTTCGATTAGTGAAAAGACGTGCTGAACTGATGGATAATGCTGCTGGTGGTAAAATGGCAGCATTAATGAAATTTGACCGCGAGCAACTGGAAAAAGTTGTGGCTCAAACCGAAAATGTCGTACTAGCAAATGATAATAGTGCGGCACAGGTGGTAATTTCTGGGACTCAGGAAGCCGTAGAAGCGGTAATGTCTCAAGTTAAAACAAGGCGAGCAGTTCTTTTAAATGTTTCGGGAGCTTTTCATTCTCCCTTAATGTCTGCGGCGGCTGCTGAATTTCAAGATATTTTGGAATCTTTGAATTTTCAACAGGCTACGATTCCAGTGTTATCCAATGTAGAACCAGTTCCGACAACAGATGCTGAAGTTCTGAAAAAGCGCTTAGTACAACAAATGACTGGTTCGGTGCGTTGGCGAGAAATTTCACTTGCACTACCAAAAAATGAAATTGAACGAGTAGTAGAAATTGGACCAGGTAATGTACTTACTGGCTTAATAAAACGAACTTGTTCTGGCTTAACTTTAGAAAATATAAATTCTGCAAAAGAATTAACCACGGTCTGAAATAGTTAGCACAGAAAATCTACTACAGTCGAACTAAGAACAAAAATCATAAATATCTTCAAATAGCTTAGTTTAACTAGTTTGGTTACCAGAAATTATCTGGTAACCATAGTTTCCATATAAACTTCTTTTTTTGACTCAAAAATCAAGAAAAATCTCAGCGGTCAAAACCATCAATTTCAAATTCACAAGCTCTTGAAGCCTGCTCTGCACTAAATGGCTCAAAGCTAACTAATGGTAGATAGGAAGGATTTTTAATCAGTTCTTTTGCTAATAAAAATCCAGTAATCGTCCAAGTTTGATTTAATCTTGCTTTTCTACCAATTAATCGTCCTTTTTTACCATCGTAATATTCTGGCCATTCATCTTCTTGTAAACGAGATTGTGCTATTTCAATTGCCCGTTCGGCAAGAGATATTCTATTAGTTTTAACTGCAGCAGCAGCTAACATCCACAAAAGAACGGGCCAATTTCCACCATTATGGTAAGACCAAGGAATATTTTTCGGGTCGCATCCAGTGATTAATCTATATTCTTCATTTTCTAAAGCAGGAAAACAAATTTTCATTGGCATATCACCCACCAAATCATCCCATCTTTCTTCGATTAAAGTCATAATCGCCTGGGACTGTTCTTCAGTGGTAAGTTCAGACATAATTGCCATCAGATTCCCTAAACAGAAGAAACGAACATCAAGTTGTGATGGTCCAACATTTCCTGCCAGATATCCGCCTTTTTTCGGTAGCCATTTATCCAATTCATAGTATGGAAGAGAATCTACATAAATATTGAATTGATTGACTGCTGTTTCTCCATATTCTTCACCCTTAAAACGATAAATAGCATTTAAGCGGTTAAGATCTATCCAGTAATGCTTGCGAATATGTGCTCCTAAAAGTGGTAAGCGAATATCGATCGCAGCCACAATATCTTCATTACCTCCACAAATTAGAAGTTCGCGAGCCCCCCGTAATGCAGAATAAAATAAAGCTTGAATTTCCAGAGGATGACCATAAATACCCATTCGACGGTCAATCATGCAAGCTCCATCTGGAACTAAAAGTGTCGGATACATGTCAAATCTGTTTGCCAAACACAGATCCATAATCAGCCTAATGCCATTTTGGAACTCCGGCCTATAGGCCAAAGAATAATCTTTGGTCGCAACTACGTAAGCACGTAACAAAATTATCCACCATAAGCAGGAATCCACTGGTGTAACTCTGGCGATCGCATGCTCTCCAAAATCGGCTTTTAAATATTCTTCCCCATTACTATGGGTCATTACTTTAAAGCTAGCGGGGATTAATCCTTGAGCTGGTTTATAAGCATCTAATTGTTTTTCTTTAGGTTGTAGTTTTAAAGTTTCCTCTAAAAAATTACGAACTATATTGGTTCTACCTTCTATTAAAAAAATTATTGCTGCAGAAACAAAATCTCTAATAAAACATTGGTCATAATTTAAAGCTTCCTGTGACAAATCGTAGGCAGCAACTGTACCAACAGGACGTCCTTGATAATATATAATTGTTTTTTCCAGAGCTTCCCATGCATCTTTTTCAACTTTTTTAAGTCCGATTACATCATCTAATCGCATTACCAAAAAACTCCAATTTTGTTGTATTTATAATTACTTTTCAAGTGAGATAGCACTGGATTATTCTCAAAAATAGCAATCACTATATTGCCAAGCAGTAAATATAATTACTTAAAATAATTACTCAAAGTAATACAACAAAACAAAAATAATTTCGTACCTTGAAATAGTTTCAAACTTAAAGAACAAAGTTTTGAAATCTAAGTTTAAACAACTAAAATATCAGCCTTCTAGTATGATGCCGATTCAATGTTTAGTATGTAAACCCAGAAATAACCAAAATAGTATATTCACCAAAAATAGTTTAAATCGCGTTTAAATCTTATTTTTGGAGATATCAAATTTTTGATTATTTATCCCAAATGATTCATTCTCGAAAGTAACTCTATTTATATATCTAGACTTAGATTTCGGTGAGACCCTAATACTAGATAGGTATATTGTCTTGATTTAAAGTATTGCTTGAGAATTTTATAAGTTGCTAGTTTGTGAATTGCTAACTAGATTATTCACCCATACAACAAATTATAACTTTTTTTCACATTTCGCAACAACTTATTTAATTTTTTTTATTTCTGTAATCTGAAGCAGTTAAAAAAATTACTTGACTTCGATTTATTAACAATTAAAAATATCCACTGAATACAACATTTTAATAGCAATTATTATCAAAATATCCCATGCATGAAAACTCTGTCCTTGGAAATAAGGTTAATTTGTTGATATTAGTGATTTGAATAATATTCAAAATTGAATGAATAAAAATTTCTTTATGCTCAAGTAATTGTAAAAAGCACAAGTCCAATTTTACTATTGCCTAGTATAAGTTGGTATAAAATAATATGAATTTAAGATGAATTTATTAAAAATAATACAATGGATTTGATTTTGGGCAGAAAAAGAGGGTGTAGTTTATTGTTAGTGCAAATACTGGCAATTGTTGACAAAAGTAAAATTTTGCAAGCTATTTGATTTCGCAAACTAGAAGTAAGTCATAGATGATAATCATTTAGTTATAAAGTTTTTGCCAAAAGTTTTACCCAGAATATAAATCTTAAATGGTAAATATAAATATCTACTCTCTTTTGCGGCGGAAATCACCAACACCCAAATTTTTATTTTTCCTTTGAACCATGTATTTGGAGATTTTTCATTATCAATCCTCTAGCTAGTAAGAAGTAATATTTAATTTGAGTTAATAAATAAATTAAGTACTAATAAAATGGCATATTGTGAGAGAAGCTATTTGATTTTTTAAACATAAAAATTTTAATGACGTCAGTTGATTTGCCCAAACACCAAAAAGCTAAAGCCCTTAAACCCGGTAGTCGTCGTCCAGCGAAGGAACTCTGTAGCGAATGCGGATTATGCGATACATATTACATTCACTATGTCAAAGAAGCTTGTGCTTTTTTGAATCAACAATTTGACAAACTAGAAGAACAAAGTCATTCCCGTAAACGAAACTTGGATAACCCTAATGAACTTTATTTTGGGGTTCACCAAGAAATGATGGCGGCGCAAAAAAAACAACCCATTCCTGGCGCTCAATGGACGGGAATTGTTAGTACGATTGCCATTGAAATGCTCAATCGCGGCATTGTTGAAGGTGTAGTGTGCGTTCAAAATACTAAAGAAGACCGCTTTGGACCAATGCCAGTTATTGCTCGGACTGCAGAAGAGGTAATGGCTGCACGGGTGAATAAACCTACTTTGTCCCCCAATCTCTCAATATTAGAGCAAGTAGAACAATCGGGGATGAAGCGACTACTAGCAATTGGGGTTGGTTGTCAAATCCAAGCTTTACGGACTGTAGAAAAACAATTGGGCTTGGAAAAACTTTACGTTTTAGGTACCCCTTGTGTAGATAACGTTACTCGTGCTGGACTACAGAAATTTTTAGAGACAACTAGTAAATCACCTGACACGGTAGTTCATTACGAGTTCATGCAAGATTTTCGAGTCCACTTTAAACATGAGGATGGCTCAATTGAAAAAGTACCTTTCTTTGGTTTAAAGACTAATCAACTCAAGGATGTTTTTGCACCTTCTTGTATGAGTTGCTTCGACTACGTTAATTCTTTAGCGGATTTAGTTGTAGGTTACATGGGTGCTCCTTTCGGTTGGCAATGGATTGTAGTCAGAAATGACACTGGTAAGGAGATGTTGGAGCTAGTAAAAGAGCAACTTAATACTCAACCAGTCATGTCGAAAGGAGATCGGAAAGCTGCCGTACAGCAAAGTATACCTGCTTACGATCAAGGTGTAACTTTACCTATGTGGGCAGCAAAAATGATGGGCGTGGTCATCGAAAAGATTGGACCTAAGGGTTTGGAATATGCTCGCTTTTCCATTGACTCCCATTTCACTCGTAATTTTCTTTATGTAAAACGCAATTACCCACAAAAATTAGCAGCCCATGTTCCAGAATTTGCTAAGCGCATAGTCGGACAGTATAAATTACCAGATTAAGATGGTCAAATTTGTTTCCAGGCTAAGCCTGGAAGCGAAAATCTTAAAATATTGGTTTATTAATACTTATATGCCTTTACACAAAAATAGCCAAAGCTAATTTTTTCTATTCTCTATTGGCTGCGAAGCAATATATCTTTATAGATTGATACTTGCAGCCTTGATTATTTAAGCAGCTTCAACAGCTTCCATTGCAGCAGATAGTGCGATCGCAACGTGAGTCCAGTGAGTACCGCCTTGACAATAAACCACGTAAGGTTCGCGCAGGGGACCATCAGACGAAAATTCTGAGGTACTACCTTCAATAAATGTACCTCCAGCCATTACTACCTTGCTTTCGTAACCCGGCATTTCATCGGGAATAGGGTCTAGATAGGAACCGATGGGAGAATGGCTTTGAATCGCCTTACAAAAAGCAATTAATTTTTCCGGAGAACCAAGTTTAATCGCTTGAATTACATCCCGGCGAGGAGCAAGAGGTGCGGGGTTAACAGGATAGCCTAACTTGTCAAATACATAACCAGTGAGGTGAGTGCCCTTCATTGCCTCTCCCACCATTTGCGGCGCGAGAAATAATCCTTGAAATAACAAACGATTCTGGTCAAAAGTAGCACCACCAGCACTACCGATTCCCGGAGCTGTCAGACGACAAGCAGCAGATTCTACCAATTCAGCACGACCTGCAATGTAGCCACCAGCATTGACAATCGTTCCACCAGGATTTTTAATTAAGGAACCTGCCATTAAGTCAGCACCTACATGGGAAGGTTCTTGAGTTTCGATAAATTCTCCATAACAGTTATCAACAAAACAAATTGTATCGGGATTTTGTTTTTTAACTAAGTAAATGATTTTTTCAATATCAGTAATTGATAAACTCGGACGCCACGAATAACCACAAGACCTTTGAATTAGGACTAGACGGGTGTTTTGCTTTATCGCAGAAGATAAATTTTCCCAATCTATAGTGCCATCTAGAGTAAGATCCAATTGGCGATAGCTTACACCAAAATCAATCAGAGAGCCTTGATCGCGACCCCTAAGTCCGATTACTTCTTCCAAAGTGTCATAAGGTGCTCCTGCTACCGCCAACATTTCATCTCCCGGACGGAGAACTCCAAACAAAGCACAAGCTATTGCATGAGTACCTGAAACAAATTGCACCCGTACCACGGCTGCTTCAGTTCCCATAACTTCCGCAAAAACTTTGTCTAAAATTTCTCGTCCTAAATCATCATGCCCGTATCCTGTTACACCAGTAAAATGGTGGGCACCTACCTTATGATGACGAAAGGCATTTAGTACTCGTTTAAGATTTTGCTTGACCTTAGCGTCAATTCCAGAAAAGATCTTTAAGAGTGCCTGTTCTGCTTCGTGCAGCTGTTCGACGCTGTTCATCAGTACCTCATTATAAAAAAATACCGGATTCGGATTTAGGTCGTAAAGCGACAAACGGACCGCACAGCCTAGGCTCAATAATTTCCATTTAGGTTACCGCATGACAATTGCTACATCAACTCAACCGAAAATTAACTGGGTTAACACCCTATTTTTTGTAGGTTTGCACGTCGGAGCTGCATTTGCCTTCCTTCCCAACAACTTTAGTTGGAAAGCAGTCGGTGTTGCATTATTTCTCTATTGGCTATCTGGTGGCTTGGGTATTACCTTAGGCTTTCACCGCCTTGTAACTCACCGTAGCTTTCAGACCCCCAAATGGCTGGAGTATTTTCTAGTATTCTGTGGTACTCTTGCTTGCCAAGGTGGTCCAATTGAGTGGGTGGGAACCCATCGCATTCACCATTTACACTCCGACAAAGAATTGGATCCACATGATTCCAATAAGGGTTTCCTGTGGAGTCACATAGGTTGGTTAATCTATCAATCACCTTCTAAATCCGAAGTTCCTCGTTTTACCAAAGATATTATTGATGACCCAGTCTATCAGTTTTTGGAAAAATATTTTATTCCCGTTCAAATTCTTTTAGGTTTAACACTTTTGCTTATAGGTGGCTGGTCATTTGTATTCTGGGGAGTGTTTGCGCGAATTGTTTGGGTTTATCACTGTACTTGGCTAGTTAACAGTGCTACCCATAAATTTGGCTATCAGTCCTACGAGTCTAATGATAAGTCCACTAACTGCTGGTGGGTAGCTTTACTTGTGTTTGGCGAAGGCTGGCACAATAATCACCATGCTTTCCAATATTCTGCTCGCCATGGCTTGAAATGGTGGGAAATAGATATGACCTGGATGACAATTCAGTTATTACAATTTTTGGGTTTAGCTAAAGATGTCAAGCTAGCAAAAACGGAGTCTTAAGAGTAATAGTTAAAAGTAATAATACTTACTGTCTTATTGCTGTAAAAGATTTTCCAAACCCCGAAAAAAATTGCTGCAATGCATTATTCACAAAAAAATTAGCGAAATTGGATTAATACCCGATAATTACTTCGCTTTGCAAAATTACTCACAACCCCCAATTCTGGGCTGTTTATTCAGTCTAGAAGTGGGGGTTTCGGGTCTCAAATATAAGAGAAATATAGAGAAATATTAAAACAATATAAAAAATAAGCTATGAATTTTGAGTGCGCTGGGGTAGCTTCGATTGGTATAATCCAAACGAATCAGGTTACAAAACTTTGCGACAAGCTACTATCATTGTGGTTTGGCGGTCGAGTTTGTTTGCGTTCAAATATACATGACTACATCAACAATAAATAGCCAGAAGCCAAGTGATGACCTTGGCGATTCCAAACTAAAGTTACAAGATATCATCAAAACTCTGCCTAAGGAATGTTTTGAGCTGAATCATCGTAAAGCTTGGACGGGAGCAGTAATTAATGTTTTGATGGTTGGCTTGGGTTATGCCAGCATTGCTTTTTCTCCTTGGTACCTTTTACCTTTAGCCTGGGTTTTTGCTGGGACTGCTTTGACTGGTTTTTTTGTGATCGGTCATGACTGCGGTCATCGTTCTTTTGCAAAAAGCCGTTGGGTGAACGATTTAGTGGGACACTTGGCATTTATGCCTTTGATTTATCCCTTTCACAGTTGGCGAATCAAGCACAATCATCACCATCTTCACACCAACAAATTGGACGAGGATAATGCTTGGCATCCCATTAGACCTGAATTTTATGAAACTTGGCCAAAATTGGACAAGTCAGTTTTTGAAGTATTAATGCGCAAGCGCTTGTGGTGGTTATCCTCCATTTTGCATTGGGCAAATCTACATTTTGACTGGCGTCAATACCGCAAACAAGACCAATCAGACGTGAAGTTATCTGTGGCTGTGGTAGTCACATTTGCTGCGATCGCATTTCCCACACTTATCATTACAACCGGTGTTTGGGGATTTATTAAATTCTGGTTCGTACCGTGGTTGGTATATCATTTCTGGATGAGTACTTTTACTCTTGTTCACCACACAGACCCAGAGATTCCATTTTTGCCAGGTTCTGAATGGAATGCTGCGATCGCCCAATTATCCGGTTCGGTACATTGCGATTATCCTCGTTGGGTAGAATTCCTCTGCCACGATATCAATGTCCATGTTCCCCATCACGTTTCGACTGCGATTCCTTCCTATAATTTGCGCCTCGCTCATCGCAGCTTGCAGGAAAATTGGGGTTCTTATTTGCGTGAAGAAAGGTTTTCTTTGTCTTTAATGAGGAGAATTACTGACCAATGTCATTTCTACTCTTTAGGGGAAGGTTATTTCTCTTTTAAAGACTACTACGCACGCAAATAAATAAAGTCTTTGCTTACAACTCAAATCCTCTTAGTCATTTCCTTTTATTCATTAAAGATCTCATTTGAAGGTCTAACTTAAAGCTGACTAATAACTGAAGCATTCTTAGATTTGTCATAAAGGAATGGGAGTAAGCTATGCTTTCCTACGCTGATTGAGGATTGTAGTGAGTTGCAAGCAAGCAAAATATAAGTACCTTTGCAAAATTAATCAAACATTTGAAAATTCCATATCCTTTTTTCAGCAAATGTGATAGGGATAATTAAAATGCCAAAATAATTTCACTTCAAAGGACTTAGGCCAATTTTCATTGCACCAAACATGTAAAACCGTTTATGGAACTCCGCTATGGAGTCTAGTTCCTAGGAACGATGACAGCATAGCTCTATAACTCTGCATAGTCTCTTATCCACACTCTACTTCTGATAACATCACGTGTCTTCTTACTCCATCAATTTAAACCCCCCTCCGACTAACGAACCTTCTCAGGATGGATCTAAATTACCTTTTACACTTGGCGATGTGAAAGCAGCAATTCCACCTGAATGCTTTCAGCCCAATTTAGGTAAATCACTATTTTTCTTTGGGCGCGATATTTTAACCATCGGCTTACTATATGCGTTAGCTTACTACATTGATTCTTGGTGGTTCTTCCCAGTTTTCTGGGTAATGCAAGGCACGATGTTTTGGGCTTTATTTGTTGTTGGTCATGACTGCGGACACCAATCTTTTTCCAAGAGTAAATGGCTCAATGATTTTATTGGACATTTATGTCACACGCCTATATTGGTTCCTTATCATGGTTGGCGAATTAGTCATAGAACCCATCATTTAAATACCGGACATATTGAAAATGATGAAAGTTGGTATCCAACAACAAAATCCTACTATGACGAGATGGGAATCATTGAAAAAGTTGGTAGGTACTATGTTTTCTTGTTAGCTTATCCAATTTATTTGTTTAAGCGTTCTCCTGGTAAACGAGGTTCTCACTTTTTACCAAGCAGTCCCTTATTCAAAGACAAGGAAAAATGGGATGTTCTCACCAGTACAATTCTTTGGATTTCGATGATTGCTCTGCTTGGTGTTCTAACCTATCAATGGGGTTGGATGTGGTTATTGAAATACTATGCAGGACCTTACATTGTATTTGTAATGTGGCTAGATTTAGTCACCTTTTTGCACCATACGGAAGAAGATGTTCCATGGTATCGGGGTGAAGATTGGACTTTTCTTAAAGGTGCGCTTTCCAGTGTCGATCGCAATTATGGATTTATTAGTCATATCCATCACGACATCGGTACCCACGTTGCTCACCACATCTTTTTGAATATGCCCCATTACAATTTAAAGAAAGCAACGGCGGCTATCAAACCGATATTGGGTGAGTATTATCATTCATCAGAAAAAACAATTTGGCGTTCGGCTTGGGATTCATGTCTTAGCTGTCATTTTGTCCCAGATGCTGGAGGAAAAGTTTACTATACTTCTCCCCATAAATCTCAATCTTCTAACTAAGGATTGACAAATTAAAAGTCATTAGCATAGCGTGTCCGCAGGACATAAGTCAAAAGTCATTAGCATAGCGTGTCCGTAGGACATAAGTCAAAAGTAAAGAAATAGATGAGTAGAATTATCATTACTTCTGACTTCTGGCTTCTGACTTCTGACTTCTGACTTCTGACTTCTGACTTCTGACTTCTGACTTCTGACTTCTGGTGACTTATTACTCAAAATCTTCCATTCGCCTGAACTATATGTTTAACAGTCGTCAGAGTTTCTAAACTCATTAGTCCCCGACGCAGACCCTTTTGATTTGACATTCCCAAAAATATTGCATCACCCCGTAAGGGATTACGACAAAAACGGGGCGAAGCATTTATATATGTAGAAGCACTGTTGACTCCCAAAGCAAATTGACGACTTTCTTGGTAAGAATCAGTCGCAATACAATCTGCGTGACCGCTACTATATTGATTTATCCAACTAATCGCAGACTCTAAATTATCTACTAACTTAAAGGCGACTGTTTTTTTAAGGTAAGGACATCCCCACTCATTATCTTTTGCTAATTGTATTTGGGGGAAAGCTTCGTGCATCTCAGCATCTCCCCTAATCTCAAAACCTTTTTCTTGCAAACTTTTCCAAAGAGAAATTAAGGAACTAGGTAAAGCTTGTCGATTAATTAATACTTTTTCAATTGCATTTACCGGATCGGGCTCGCTGCAATGGCTATCAATAATCATGTGGCGGATCATATCCATAGTGCCATTAGGCGACCAATAAAGGTAACAATTACCCATTGCTGACTTGAGGACCGGTACTGTAGACAGTCGCACTACTTGCTGAACCAAACTAGAACGTCCGTAGGGAATAACTAGATTTATATATTGCTCTTGGGCGAGTAAATCCCGAATCGATCTGCCATGTTCGGCATCAATGATTTCGATACTCCCCACCGGCAAACCTTCTTCAATGACAGCATTAATTAAGGCATTAGCAATTGCAACATTGGAGTGACTGGCTTCTGTAGAACCTTTAAGAATAATACTATTACCACTTTTTATACATAACCCAGCAGCGATCGCTGCCAAATCGGGAAATGCTTCGTGAATAAAAGTAATTACCCCCAATGGCATTAATTGGGAGTAAGTTTGGGAATCTTCTAGCTGATAATCTGCGATGCGAACGCGCCGAAGAGGATCTGATAATTCGCCTAATTTCCTTAAAATTTGGACTGCACTTTCCAATCGAGTTGGTGTAAGTTTCAACCAATCCAAAATTAACTCTGGCACAGCCATTTCGCGACTGGCTTCCAAATCCAGAGTATTGGCTTCAAGAATATCATCAAATGACTGATTTAGCGCTTCTGCCATTGCCATGAGTGCGCGACTGCGGTCTGCACCTTTTGTCATCCCTAGCTTCAAAGAAGCTTTGTATGCGCGCTCTGCGCTATTCATCGTTTTGAGACCTTCATCAAACGCATTCACCATCATCAACTTAACGTCTGTAGGTTAGCCAGACCATAACAGCTGGTACTATTGCCAATATTATTGCCACTATTGCTGAAGCAATGATACCAGTACCAGTAGATTGTAATAATGCAAATGGTAACCAGAAAAGTACCAAGACCACTATGATACCTAGGGCCATTGGCAGATAACTTTCTCCCAATTTAGGGTGAACAACATGCCAAACTGAACCTGTCCAGCGCCAAGCTCGCTTGTAAGGATAGGTTGTGGAAAGTTGCTCGAGTACATATCCATTATCTTCAACCACAAATATTTGCTGACAGCGATCGCAACCAAATGCTTCTGTCAACGTAATCGGAGTTAGGCGTCCCTTGCGGGTACAAGGACATGGATATTCGCCGTTGAACTCTATTTTTTCAATGTTTTCAGATTGCACAAGCAGTTCACTAACTTGGACTCGGTTGTCAAAGCTGGAGAAATTCCATTCCCTTTTGTATCGGGTTTGGCAAATTAATCGTAGAAAACCTGCTGATGATATCAGTCAGTTAATGATATTTTTCAGACACAATTAACAGTCTAGACAGTAATCTTAACTCCTTCATGAAGGAATTAAGTTGATGTCGAAGACGGCATAGAGTCTCAACATAACAAGGTAATAACCTTGATGTAATACTTCTGACCGGTTTAGCTAAAATTAATTTTAGGTCATTCCCCAATATTTATTAGTTTCTATTTTTAAACTAACTCAATCTCAGCCTATTCACTTCCCCACCTAATTATTTTTACTTCTAATACAAATTTATATTCTGAGTTTATCCTCTGTCCTCAATATAATGGCTGGTTTTTTACTTTTACTTGATTTTTCATTTATTTACTTTTCATTTATTTACAAATAACTTCTTGTGTAACACATAAAACAATACTTATTGTATTTAATTTTACAATATTTTAATTGCGTGAGAATAGATCGCAGGAAAATATCCAGCTTCTTTAAAAATCTGGATAAATATCAACTAAATATATTGGCTGGCAATGGCGTATCCTAAGTTCAGTTTCATATTAAGTTTAATTTAAGTGTAATTCTGTGAGTAGAAATCGAGAACCATTTGTCAGCCTCCTACTTTACCATGCTTTTAAGTGGTCAGTAGTAAGTCCAATGCTCCATGTATATTTTCAAGGAAGAATTTATGGAGTGGAAAACGTCCCTAAAACCGGACCTTTAGTCGTAGTAAGCAATCATGCTAGTAATTTTGACCCACCAATTGTGTCTAATTGCGTAGAACGTCCAGTAGCATATATGGCAAAGGAACAATTATTTAAGGTTCCTGTATTAGGTCAAGCAATCCAACTTTATGGTGCTTACCCCGTTAGTCGGGGGACTGCGGATAGAACGGCAATTCGTGCAGCTCTGAATTGTCTAGAACAGGGATGGGCGGTTGGAGTGTTTCTTCAAGGTACCCGCACGGAAGATGGATTAATTACCGATCCAAAACGTGGCGCAGCATTAATTGCAGCAAAAGCAAAAGCTCCATTGTTACCAGTTTGTTTATGGGGAACACATGCTATTGAGGAAAAAGGTAAAAAATTACCTCATTCAGTTCCGGTAACAGTACGAATAGGTGAGGTGATCGATTACCCTGAATCTAACAATAAGGAAGCTTTGATAGAGGTAACGCAAAAGTGTGCTGAGGCGATAAATTCCTTACATAATGCAGGCAGATAAATTATAATTGTTGCTTGAGTTATATATGGCTAAAGATATATCAGTTAGGAAATTAATTTTCTCTTTACAACAGGACAAAGAAAAAATTCCTAAAAATGGTGACATTCGCTATAAAACTCAAGCTATATTTCAATGGTGTATCCCAGAAAAATTTTGACACTCCCCATACCTAAAGACCAGGGGATTCTTGGTTCTTAGAGGATACTTGCTCAACCAAGCTTACACCAGACTGAGTAGAGGTTTCATCTCCCCAAGCGTTACTTGCGTCTAGCGCAAAAGTTCCGGTGTGCCCCACCGTACTCAATCCTCGACGAAGGATGTTTCTAGCTGCATTTTCGTCTATATCCATCACACAACCACACGCACAAGCATGAGTTCTCATAGATAGGGTTTTCTTTACAACTTGCCCACAGCTAGAGCATTCTTGACTTGTTATGTCGCTTACAACGTCTATAACGTATATTTAGCAATAGTTTTACGTTGTTTTCACTCTCTACAACGTTGTAAAGCAACTCGTTTTCCCGGCAATTCTGCAAGACCGCCTTACGGCTTTTAACAATTTACTCACCTCCGGCGAGTAAATTGTTAAACTTGCAGAATTTTAACTATCTGAATCCATTATTTTTCTCGCTTCAATCCAGGACATCTGGGTGTAAGGTATTCCAGAGGAGGTAGGGTGATTTACTTTAACTAATAAATCTCCTTTTGTATTTCTGGGCAAGGTAAATGGTGATTCATTGATTATAAAGCCGTTATCAATTGCTTCTAGAAACCACTCTTCAAAGCCTTCTGGGAATTGATGTTCCCCCTTTGCTTGCTTATTTATTCCCATGTGTTTTGGCGTATCTTCAGGTGCTTTCCATCGATATTTAATTGCTTTAACTAAAAAACCACTCGGATTTTTTACTTCATTCTTCAGAATGGCGTATTTCAATGCATCGATTGATTCTAAAATAACTTCTTCTGGATTCTCGCGTATCAATCTTCTTAAAGTACTATTGATTTTAATTTTGAGTTCTTTTAGTTCAGCCTTTACTGAATCGGGAACAGGAATGGTTGGTCTTTTGACTTGGGTAACTTTAGTAGTAGATTTTAAAGTATTACGAGCTAATTTATTCTTTAACTCAACGTTCTCCTGAGTTAATCTTTCTATTTCTAAACTTAGTTTTTCATTCTGTTTTTGGAATATATTAACAGTACCTTCATGTTTTGGAGAATTATAGCGACTGCGACATTCTTCTAATTGCTGCTTTAACTGTTCATTTTCAGATTTTAGACGTTCCGCTAATTCTTCTATACCTAAAAGCTGATGAAGTCTACCAGTTATACCTTCATTTGCTCTACGCAATCCATCGTTAGCTGTTCTTAGTTTTTTATTTTCTTCCCTTAAGTTGTAGATAATTGTAGCTTTTGAATTCTCGGATGCAGGAGGTATTTTCTTAGGTTTACTTTGTTGCTTTTGTTGGTCACGTAAAGTTTCAATACGACTTCTTAAATCCTGCTGTTTGTACAAATAAGCAGTAGAGACATTAGCAGATTGAGCAACAGATTTAAAAGTAATTATTTGACCTTGCTTTATCATCTTCTCTAAAGCTTTATCAACACGTTCTGCTGACTCCTTAGCTTTCTGTGCTGCTGCTTCTTGTAAAGCTTCTATCTTTCTGTTAGTCATTATCTTCCTCTAAGGATTTAATAACCTTTTCTAAATTGTCTTTAATAGGTGTATTTTTATTAACTTGTAACTCCCAACCACAGTTCTTAGCTTTTTGTAAAACATTGTTGGTACGTTCTAAAGTGTCTTTTAAAATTAGTAAAAAGTTTTTATTTGTTCTCCAATGAGGGCAGTTATAACAACCATCAAAACCAGAAATATCACAATTACCCAATACTTTTGGTCTAGCACAATAACCATGTTCTAATGCTCTGGCTTGTACATTCTTTTTAAACCATTCCAAATCATTATTGCTAGATAGTATAGTTTCGTCTAATTCAGAAGTCTCACCTTGGAAGTTAACTACTCTTGAATCATGGTATTTCTCAATTTCTTTTCTGAGAGTCTTATCGTGAATATGAGCATACACCATTGTCATCTCTGGTGATTCATGACCTAAATATCGTTGAACGATATGCTGAGGTACTCCATTATTAATCATTGATGTTCCAACAGTATGACGGAATTGATGCCCAGTAAAATGCCAGTTCTGACCCGACGCAGTACAAATATTAAACTCAACACTTAAGTTATTAAGAACATTACAAAGTGACCTTTGCTTTATAGGTCTAGGTTCTTTCACATTATGGCTTTTAGGATATGGGAACAAATATGAACATCCAAAATTCCATTGCTCGTTTACAAACTTTTGTTGCTCTGTAATAGCTTGAATAACAGTATCATTCATAACTGGGATAATGTGTTCCTTTTTCATTTTTAGCTGGAAATATTTTAGATAGTAACTTCCCTGAGATTCATACAAACAATCAAACGAAAGTGTACATAATTCACTAATTCTCATTCCCGCATATTGAAAAACTATTATCATCCGACGATAATAATCTGGAATTTTTTCTATATGTTGATTAAGCTGTAGGAGAACTTCATCTGGTATAAATCTAGGTTTAGCTTTTCGCTTACCTGGTGTATCCTCTTTACGAATCAAATATTTATCTTCAATAGGAAGCCAGTTTTCCATTAAACAATGTTCAAAGAATACCTTTAGATGTAGCACTATCCCTCTAACAGTTTCTTCGGCATAAGTTTGTTTCTGCAAATAACTCAAGTAATCAATAATTATTTGACGATTTATATTTTGAGGTTGGAGTAATGAATATTCCTCAGATATAAAAACTGAAAATTTAACTAATGCATTCAAGCGTTTGACACAATTACCATAAGAGCAGACATTGAGGCTATAACGTATAAAAGTTTTAGCAACTTCTTTTAACCAAGGTTGATTTATTCCCTGAAAGTTAAGTTTATACTGCGACTGAGACAAATTTACTGCGTATCCTAACTTTCTTACATCCCAAATATCTTTATCATATTCAGAAACATCTTTATATCGATATTCTTCAATAATTTTATACACTTGACATAAAATAGCAGTCCTTTGATTTTTTTTTCGTTTCTTCTTTTGTTTATTATTTTTATCAAGAAATGTATCGTATACCCATTGCTCTTTACCTATCTTTTTAATATAGTAATCTAATGAATTTATCCAAAAATATAAATCTTTCTCTAACAAGGAATAAGCTTGTGTATCTAAATCATTTAACCACGCTATAACACTATGGAGATAAACTACATTTGTATTCCAAACTGTTTTTGCAGACCACTGATTATTAGAAAGTTTTAACCAAAAAGCATATTTAAATTCTGCTTTTAAGTATTTATTATTTAACTCAAAACGCATATACCTTTTTAATCTGTCCTTTTCTTTGTCAGTTAAACTTGTTGCATCAAGTAGAGGACACTCATAAACATCCCACACATCTTTTACCCAAAAATCTGTTAAATGGCTTTTGATTTCTTGATTAAAAACAATCCAGTCGAATTTTTTAACGTTTAGTTTATTTGTGTTTATTTTTGATAATTCCATTTTCCTCACTCACGCTTTAAATACTTGTCGTACAATTGCTTTAAATCATATTCAGTTAAGTGAACATAAGTATTAATTGTTGTTTGGATATCCGCATGACCTAGCCGCTTTTGTACATAAGCCATATCCCATCCTGCTCTTATTAATTCTGTAGCATGAGTATGTCTTAGTAAGTGTGGTGTTACTTTAATACTTATTTTTTTTGATAGTCTTCTAAATAAACTATCAACTGTTTTGTATTTTAAAGGTGTACCAACCTCACCTTTAGCTGGAGCTTTTATAACTACAAAAACAAAATCACAATCAATATCTTCCGGATATTCATCAATCAAATATGCTGAATACCATTGCATTAGTTCTTTACTCACGTGAACTATGCGCTCGACTCTAGATTTAACTCTTCCATTGTTTACATTATCTACTCTTGGAACAACATTAATTTCATTATTTTTACCTGTTACCATATCTGAATGTCTAAGTGATAGCGCCTCCCCAACTCTTAGACCTGTTTCATATAACAATCGAATTAAAAACTTATCACGTAATGAATTACAAGCTTCTACTAAATCATTAACTTGTTCAGGCGTTAAACAACCAGGAAATGTTGAAGGTTCTTTTATCTTTAATAATCGTGTTTTAACCTCTTTCCCTTTGCTTATATGATGCAAAAAAGACTTATATTTACGTCTTGGTTGTAGCTGGTAGCGATAACCATCAACTCTCTGTGTTGCCCCTATACGTTCTTGAAATTCATAGAACCCACAAACAGTAGTTAGACAATTATTAATAGTCTTCTCGGAACGTTTAGATACTTGTGGTTCAATAGATAAAACATTTCCGTTGGGATTTCTCAGCCAGTGGATAAAGTTTGATAGTTGTTCTAAATTGACTTCTAACCAATCTAGCTTTGAATCTCTCAAAAACTCCCAAAATAATTTCAAGTTGTGAGCATAAGTCTGAATTGTGTTTGGACTTCGCCCAATGCTGTCCAGATAATGCAGGTATTTTTGAATTGGTTCGATAGGTAAATAATTTTCATCTAGCACCATCCAAATTGGGTGGTTTGATTCTGGGAGGATACCCTTTTGAACTTTCATCCTCACCCTTCCTGATATCGTTAATTACGTTGTACACGTACAATAATATATGTTTTACAAGTAAAAACAGCGTAGTGATAAATCTTAATATCGCCTACGCTGTTGTTGTTGTTTATATTATTTTTTAATAAGACATAAGACTTGTATATTGGGGAGGTACCGCAACTGTTGCCCGCCCAAATACTCTTCCAAAGTACTCAACCCAGACACGGAATTGATACCAAGATGCATCATTAATGGATTTAGCCAGACAATGATTACTTATCGCTTGTCAGTTATCCAAAGATATAAAATTGACTGAAATTTAGATTTAATCAAATCTATTCTGAAACTTAGAAATTGATAATTAGTAATATTTTTACAGGTTTATTTAATTAATGAGATATTAAATAAAATAATATTATGTAACATTTTTTAGTATATTTACTAATGAAGAGACATGTGAAAAGTGAATGAGTAATGAAGAATTGCGTCAGCAATTGACTGAAAATCTTGATGAGGCAGAATGGGAATGGTTAATTCCTCACGTCAAAAGAGATGCGGTAATTGTAGTAGCAAAAGAATTAGATTTACTTGATGTTGGGGAGGCGATCGCTAGCGATAAAGTCTCAGAGGTGCAAGTATGGATAGAAGAGGCTTTTATTACTAAACCTTCCAACGAGCAAATGGGTCAGTGGAACAATCAACGCGATAAGCGCTTTAATGCTTTGATAGTAGAGCCATACGTACTGATACAAGAAAAAATGGTAGAAGCTACTTAAGTTTTTCGTATTACTGCAAGAAATTGTAATTTAAATCAAATTAAGAATTTTGCTAAGTTCCGGTTAAATCAGATTAGAATTTTCGCAAACTTGAGAATCTTTAGTAATAGTATTTTGCATCTGGTTCCTGGTTATCAGCAAAGCGGTGCGCTACCGCGCAAAATTCTACTATGAATGAGTCGCGATCGCACAAATTCTTTCATTCACTATCTAAAAAACTATTAAAAAATTTATTTTCCCAAGTTTAAAAGATTGGAATAAAAATTTATGTAAAGCACTACGTAGTTAGGTTAGGACAATAGGAAAAGCTAAAAGCTATAAAAATTAGACTTTTAACTCGCCCATAACGCCATAAGTTACAGTTGCAAAAGATAACTTACTGTAACTACATTGGCTGACAGAAAAGCATGAAAAGTTTACAATCCTCAGGTTAAACTTGAAAAACTTTGAGGAAATCAAGGACACATTACATAAATCACCGGGGAATTACAAAGCCCTTTATTTAGCAGAAGTTTTGAGGAATTTTTTAAGAAGATTGCTCTGGTTGCATTTGCTCAACAAGTCTAAGAGTTCCCAGACCCAAATCTTCAGGAGCAAGAGTTTGAACTTCAAACAATGCCATCATATCTTTCAATTGAGGGTTACCACGGGAAGCACCGGTAAGTCCTCTAGCGATAATTAAACCACAGAATCCTTTGGTCTTTTGACATCGTTGATTCCATTTTTTCCGTGCTTCGGAGTGAACGGGATCGCTATCTAAAAACTCACCAAACAAAAATAATTCACTGTTTTGAGTTTGTAATAAACCCAAATCGTAATCAGTTCCATCAACAACATCCGCACCAGGATTGAAACATATGGCTTTTAGTCCCCCAGATTCTTGGATTTTTTCAATTATCGCTTTAGCTTTGGGGCGAGATGTTTGAATCAAAATCACTGGTAATCCATCACCTACAGGTTTTATTTTACCCGGTTGATAATGTTTTACATCATTACGCAAATATTCCAACATATCCCAGGTTATAACTCCCAAACTAAGAAAAGAATCTTCTGGAATCAAATCATCTCGTAATGATGTTAATTGACCTGGTAGATCTGATAAATTTAGATTATCTTCAGAATCATCAGTCGCATTAATAGCCATGTCTTCTAATTCATCAGCAAGTTCCGGCATTGTGGAAACTGTAACTGATACTGACTTTTGCTTTTGAACCGGTTCTGGTAAAGAAATACGGTAGCGGTGATTGAGACTGGGAAAATCATATTCATTTAGTTGACTGCGGTGATCGCGGAAGAAGCGAAACAAAGCTTCTAATGCTACAAAAACAGCGATTGCTTCCTCTTCATATAAAACCGAGCGCAACCCTTCCAAGGGATGGATATTACCGAAAGTTGGTTCGATTTCCGAATTCGGTAACTCTGCTAAATCGTAATAGAAATCGTCTTCTGGGTCATCACTAGCGTCGGTTTTCTCAAACGTAACAAACAAACAATCTTGCTTGAGAAAAGCATCTTCTAAAAGTCCTTGTGACTCCCCATCCCTTAAAACCACATCCCGAAATCTTTTCAGTGATTCTTGACTGCGATAAAGTAAAATACCATACTCAATACCCAGCATTCCCATGACAGAAGCATAAAGAGTACCAATATCCCACTTATTAATTTCTATTGCTAATATTTGCTGTTCTTCTAAAAATTCCCAAGGAACAGAATTCCAGATTGCAAATGCTTTATCATTTAAAAGTTTGGCATACTTTGGCGGTAATTCTGGAACTTGATTTTCAACAATCTCAGCAAATCCACGGAATAGTTCGTCAATAAAAGGTAAATTGGGAACATAATCAATTGCAATGTCTAAATCTTGTAATACCCCACGCAGGTAAAATTGAATTTCTCTATCTTTGACGACTATTTTTTGGGGACGACCGGGTTTCCCTGGAGAATTAGGACTTTCCATTGCGCGCATTAAGGTCCGGACAATTGCTTCCGGTCCGCTATCTGGAGATACTATGTCCATTCCCCGCACAATACCTTGCGATCCATCTACCCAGAGAATACATTCACCCTTTTCTTCCGAATTGTCATATTCTAAGAGCGAAGATGACAATGATCGACGATCTCCCTCCCATACGGAAGGTATTTGGGTTAAATTCTTCAATCGACGACTGGTAGAGCGATTAAAGGTTGTCATAAACTAAACAATTAAAAAAGATTTACAACTAAAAGTTTTGGTAAAAGCAAACCTTGGTGATATTACTCCAAGGACGAAGAATTTAAAAATAACTATGGCTGACGCCAGGCTGTCGCTATCAGATGGTTATGCTAGTACTTCCATAAAAATTGAAAATACCAGATCTGAAAGAATACGGAGTCTCTCAATTCTAGGATAAAAACATCAATATAGATTTCGGGTGAGTTATTTACAATTTGCCAATCTTGAACAGCAATCTCGCTAGAATAAATACAAAAACTAAACACAAAAACTTCGCCAAACCCAGTTAGCACTAGGCTAAAACTAGAGCTTTGCCCTAAGCTCTAAGAGGGGTAATTGCAAAACCTTGTATCACGGAAAAAGCAGATGACACAAACACAAGCATCTCAACAACGGGGTATTCAACTAACCCCTGCCGCATTAGAACAAGTCAAATTTTTGCGCGACAAGCAAGATAAAGATTTATGCTTGCGAGTCGGAGTTCGTCAAGGTGGATGTTCCGGAATGTCCTACATGATGGATTTTGAAGACAACAGCAAAATCACCCCTCAAGATGAGGTATTTGAATATGATGGCTTCAACATCGTGTGCGATCGCAAAAGCTTATTATATTTATACGGCTTAGTTCTAGACTACAGTAACGCCATGATTGGTGGTGGATTTCAATTCACCAATCCAAATGCTAATCAAACATGTGGTTGTGGCAAATCATTTGGAGTTTAGCAGTTATTTAGTTATTTAGTTATTTAGTCTTTAGTCATTAGTCATTTCAATATTATTAACATTTAAATATTGAATTTATGACTATTGACTATAGATCAAGAATTTCAAGCCCCATTGATTCATCAGTGGGCTAGCTTTTTTGTGTTACGGTATCGATCTAAAATTATTCCAAGTTAATCATCCAGGTTATGTGATTGCTTTAGAGTTTTAAGTCTGTGAATAAAAATCCTCATGGATGACGCCTCAGGAGTGTCAATATAAACTATGGACTACCGACTGTTGACTAATTAATTTCTATGACTGAAACCGTTGAATCTTTGTTTGATACTGGCTTGGAACGTTATAAAGCTGGTGAAGAAGTTTCCTCATTAATTCCTGTATTTAAAGAAGTTTGCGATCGCGCCCCAAAAAGTGCTCCAGCTTGGACTTGTTTGGCTTGGTTGTATCTGTTAGCAGATAAGTCTTCCTCAGCATCTAAAGCCGCGCAAAAAGCTGTTAAACTCAATCCACAAGACCCCCAAGCAAGGGTAAATTTAGCTGTTGCAATGCTAGAAAATGGTCAAAAAGGGGTAAGACAACATATTGACGTTGCACATCAGTTGATTTCCCTTAACAGCGAATGGTACGAAGAAATTCAAAATAGTATTGAAGATGGTTTAACCAGAAAACCTGACTGGCAAAGTTTATCAAAAGTAAAAAACTGGTTGTTTAGTTAGGGATTGGCGACTGGGGATTGGCGACTGGCGACTGGCTACTGGGGAT
This sequence comes from Mastigocoleus sp. MO_188.B34, assembly GCF_030065675.1. GTDB lineage: Bacteria > Cyanobacteriota > Cyanobacteriia > Cyanobacteriales > Nostocaceae > Mastigocoleus. The sequence goes on from NZ_JASJDK010000033.1 coordinate 25,701, forward strand.
TGGGAAAGAGTTACCTATTCCAATTACCAATTACCCATTACCAATCCCCATAAAAAATATTTAAACAAACGTCATTATGAAAGATAAATTATTAAACTGGCTCAATTGGATACTGGTCGCAGATGTATTCTTCGTATTTGCGGCTTTTGCATGGCTCGCGATCGCAGTAGTTGGTAATTCAATGGGGGTACCCCTAGGTTTAGATTTGTGGCACAAATTGTGGCAACCTGTGTTCAATCCTGCGATTGGGATTTTAATGGCTGGTGCAATTATCAGTGGTATTATCAGTTGGATTGCTAAAAAATTTTCTCAAGCTGGTAATGGATAGGGATTGGGGATTGGCGACTGGGGATTGGGGACTGGAGACTGGGGACTGGCGTTAGCGGTAGCGTGGCGTTAGTCATAAGCACTGCGTGTCGCCGCAAGGGGCGTATGGCGATTCGGTCAAGCTTTTCAAGTACCAATCACCAATTACCCATTACCCATTACCAATCCCCAACCCCTCACTTCAAAATCCCTTCTAAAGCAGTCTGTAATTTAGGATACTTGTATTCAAAACCACTTTCCAAGGTACGTTTGGGTACAACCTTTTGTCCTTGCAAAACTACTGTTGCAGCTTCTCCTAATAGTGCTTCAAGGGCAAATCCTGGAACGGGTAGCCAAGAAGGTCGATTCATTACCTCACCCATAGTGTCGCAAAACTGTGACATTCGAACTGGTTCAGGAGAAGTTGCATTATATACTCCTTCCATTTGGGAATTATTTAGAGCTTGTAAAATCAAACCCACTACATCATCTACATGAATCCAGGAAAACCATTGTTGACCGTCACCTAAAGGACCACCAGCAAAAAGTTTAAATGGGGTAATCATTTTACCTAAAGCACCACCCATTCCCAAGACAATACCAAAACGTAAGATTACCAGTCGCACCCCTGAATCCTTGACTTTTTGGGCTTCAGACTCCCACTCAGTTGTAACTTGGGCGAGAAAATCATTACCAGCAGAACTCGTTTCATCAAAGGTCGCAGTCTGACTGGTACCGTAATAACCAATTGCGGAAGCATTCACCAATACCGTAGGTTTGGAATCTGCATTTCCTATTGCTTCCACTATCTTTTGGGTTCCGAGTTTGCGGCTATTAAGAATTATTTCCTTGCGTTCTGGCGTCCATCGTCCTTCAGCAATCGGTTCTCCTGCAAGATTGACAACTGCATCACAACCGTTTATTGCATTTTGCCAATCTCCTGATACGGTAGACGTATAACCAACAATTTCTAAATTCTTGAATGCTGTTGCAGGAAAAACCTTTTGGGCACGTTGTACACTTCGTGAAAGTACTACTAATTTATGACCTTGGCTAATGAGTCGTTCAACCAAGCGACTACCTACAAATCCCGTTGCTCCAGTAATTGCTATTTTCATTTTTTAAGCGCTAAGTAGACTCCACCAAATTCTTATTCTACAGATGTGGCGTTCAAACTTATAAATATTACTAATCTCCAATCCCTAATAACCTAATCTCTAACCCCCAATCGCCCCAGTTTAAGTATCCAAAATCAAGAAATGAATCGAAGTTAACTTGGCTTTTATATAGTTCGATATTATAGGATGGACAGAGTATTACAAAGCACGGGGCTATATGGCTCGATATACCTGTTCTTTTCTTCTTTCTATTAACTTTGAACAACTTTTGCCTTTAGTTGTAGAACTTCTACAAGAATGTAGTCTTAATGTGATGTATTACACATCTGACTACGTAATGGCAAGGGAAATTCCTGGTACTGTTCCTTTTTCCAAGTTAGTGACAGTAGAAGCACTAATTGATAAAAGTACAGCTACCGAGACCGAAACTCGCATGAGCATTGTGATGAAAAACGAGGAATTACCACTCCAAGTTGAAAATCACTGTCGGCAACTATTTGAGTATATTAAGGAGGCAATAGAACATAGCCGTCATTGGCATTTAATTGAAAGTCTTGCAGGATAGCGCAAGTTATCCAGTACTAGCTTGAGCACCAGGTAGCTCTAGCTTTTTGCTAGAGCCAATAATTAAATCACTTGATAGTAAAAAATATACCGGAGTTGACAAGTAGGTCTTTAATCTTCTATGTCCTCAGTCATCCCGGGATTAATAAGAGTAATATCATACTCACTCAAATCTGTTGGTACCTGTGTTGTTGTCTCGCGCTGCAATAAGTAATAAATAGCACGTACTTGAGGACCGAAGACTATTTCATCTTCGTTTCTCAGGTCATGGGCTGGAGTTTTGCGTCCATTAACCACTATTCCGTTGGAACTGGGCTTTCCTTTCGCATCACCATCAACAATTCGATAATAATGAGTGTTGCTGTTGTTTTCCCTGGGTAATCTGACTAAAGTCGCATGGCGACGGGAGACAAATTGCGAAGCTAAGCGAATATCGCATTCAACGTCTCTACCGATAGAATAAATCGGGCGTTCCAAAATAAATTCTTTACGTCCACGAGCGTCTTCAATAATCAGTAGATGATTCTGATGATTTTCTGCTGTCATTGACACATCGTTACTTCAATAGTTTGAACTTTGAGAATTTTAAAATTTGCTTGATATGGTTTTGTGGTATTCTCGAAACCAGATTTGAGGTATGGGACAACCAAATAATCTACTATTGTTTTCGCTAATACGATCACTAGAACCATTTTGTTCTATAAAATTGTTTTTTTATAAAACATTTGTTTACAAAATTTTGTTTACAAAACTATAGCCGTAAGGCTAAGTGAGCATTGCTACAGTTGCCTAACGACTTAGTTTAACCTGATATTGGGAAAATAATTATTTGAGTTAATTATTTGAGGTCAGCAATATTAGTCAATAAGAAATATTTTAACGTTGATGGTTGACACTCTCAGGGCTAAAGCCGCTAAGATTCTCAGTTCACGGTAGCTACTTGCTCTACCAGGTTTTTGCACGCAGCAAGCTTAACACCAAGTAGAGTAACTGATTAGAAAAGATTTAGATGAATACGACTAAAGTCGCCGATGCCGCTTATATCCCAGGGCTCATCCGGCGTAAGCCACCCCGCAGGGTAGCCACTGGGTTTTACGCATCCCGTGTATTCTTATAAAACGCCCTAAATAAGAAGCCTTAAGTAAAACGCCTTAATAATAGGGAATTTGTCACAACGCTAACAGAGCTAAAAGCCATCAATGCTGCTGCACCTGCAGGAGTTAAAACAAAATCAAAGCTGGGTAATAATATCCCCGCAGCTAAGGGAATTCCTAAAGTATTGTATGCAAAAGCCCAGAATAAATTTTGACGAATCTTATTAAAAGTGGCACGACTAAATCGAATTGATTCCACTACATCATTAAGGGAATCTCTCATCAAAATGATATCGGCTGTTTCCATAGCCACATCTGTTCCGGAATGCAGAGCAATTCCTACATCTGCTTGAGATAATGCGGGAGCATCGTTGATACCATCTCCTACCATTCCCACATGCTTTTGATTGGTTTGCAGCGATTTAACTACTTCGGCTTTTTCTCCTGGCATTACACCTGCAATAATATCGCTATCATCTAAATTTAGTTGCCTTCCTAAAGCGATCGCAACTTCTGGAGCATCACCACTCAACAACATGACGCGCAAATTCATTTTTTGCAGGTTTTCTACTACTGAAACTGCATCTGTCCTCACAATATCTGATATGGCGATGATTCCAGCAATCGTGGAATTTACGGCTACATAAACTACTGTCTTACCATTTTTGGTAAAGTTTTGAACTGCTTGAGATAGGATCTCATCCACCACAATTCCGTGTAAATTCAGCCAGGCTTTATTACCTAACAACACTGATTGTTCTTCGACTACCCCCGAGACACCCAATCCAGGCTCTGTACGAAAATCTGTTGCGGTTGGAATTGTTAAATTTTGTTGCTGTGCTGCGCTAATAATTGCTGTAGCGAAAGGATGAACTGTACCACTTTCCACCGCTGCTGCTAATTTTAATAAGGATTCAGAGTCTGGAACGGGGGATAAATTAACTCTTTCCTTTGGAAAAGTAACAGTTATTGTTGGTGCGGAGAGTTCCTGAGTTCCTAGTTCATAAGTTTCTGCTTCGTAAGTTTCTACTTTATGAGTTCGTACTTCAGGTTTATGACTCGCTGAACTATCTGTTAGCAATTCTTCCAACAGTAAACAATCTGTAACTGTAGGCTTACCAATAGTGAGCGTACCAGTTTTGTCAAAAATTACTGTATCTAATTGATGGACTCGTTCTAAAACGTCCCCACCTTTAATTAAAAGTCCCTTTTCTGCAGCGATCGCAGTCCCTACTAAAATTGCTGTTGGTGTTGCAAGTCCTAAAGCACAGGGACAAGCAACTACCATCACTGCAATCGCTAATTTCACACTTAACAGTAGTGAAGCTTGTTCTGCTGATGTTGTCCCACCCCAAATGGTCAGATTATCCCAAATATTAACTCCAATAAAATACCAAAAAACAAATGTTAAGATTGCAGCACCCAATACTCCATAGGTAAAATAACCTGCAACCGTATCTGCTAATTTTTGTACTGGTGCTTTACGGGTTTGTGCATTTTCCACTAAAGCTACAATATGAGCCAAAGTTGTATCATCACCTGTACGCTTAGCCTGAATAACGATCGCCCCAGATTGATTAATGCTTCCCGCAGCAACTGTATCTCCAGGTTGCTTTAGTACGGGTACAGCTTCCCCACTCAACATTGACTCGTCAACGGTAGTTTTTCCTTCTATAACCTCGCCGTCAACGGGTATCTTCTCTGAAGGTAATACCTGCAACCATTCACCAACTCTCACTTGTGCGGCAGGAATTTCAATAAAGTTTGTGGTGTTATTATTTTTTTTAGTTTTATGGGGATTAGCAATTAACCTAGCAACAACGGGTTGAAGCGATAATAATTTCCTAAAAGCAGCTGATGCTCGACCTCTTGCTCGTTTCTCCAGAGTTCGTCCCAGCAAAATAAAACCCAACATCATGACTGGTTCATCGAAGAAACATTCCCAAGCCATGTTTGGAAATAGCAGCGCGATTAAACTTGCAATGTAAGCCGTCAGAGTACCCAACGCCACTAAAGTATTCATGTTGGGCGTATTTCGCCATAAACTACGCCAACCGTCTACGATAATTTCTCTACCGGGGATTAGTAAAGCCAAAGTCGCCAAACCGCAGTGAAACCAAATGTTACTTACAACTGGTAACATCATGCCGCTCAAGTGACCAAAATGCCCAATTCCTGAAAATATCAGTAATACAGCAGCAATTACTAGCTGTATTACTGAATTGTGCATTTCCTGGTGATGTTTAGTTTGTAAATCCCTTACAGATGAATTATTACCCATATCACTCGCATCTGATTTACGAATCTGTGATGGAAATCCTGCATCCGTAATCTTTTGAGCTAAAGCATTTGGATCTACTACACCAGATAGGGATTCAACAACAGCTATTTCCGTTGCTAAATTCACCACTACATTTGTTACTCCGGGATATTGGGCGAGTTGGCGCTCTACTGCTTTCACACAGCCCGCGCACTTCATACCCCCAACATCCAAAGTAATTTTATCTGCAATTGGTTTATCTGTAACAGTTGTGGTGTAACTAATGGTTTGAGTTTGCATACATATTATGGAACCGCCTATAACATTTAAAAGCCCAATTCAAGACGCTTCTATTTTGAGCTTAGGCTAAGTTTAGCGATTTCTGCTTCTTTTACAGATCGTAATACTTATTAAATTATATAAATAATTCCAACACAACAAATAGTTAACCACGATCATAATTACAATAACTTGTATAAACAAGAGCCATGACCTGGATAGGGAGCAAAGCTAATTCACTTTTCCAGAATTCATTAATTCCTAAACTCGATATAGTACAAAAAAAGCCACAACCTAAGATAACAAAGGTTAATAAGTTAAGGTGTCTAAATTTAATTTTTAGCATCGCCACATGTTTGAAATTTAGTTTGTTTGGTAAATGAGATAGTTTCAATTACTTCGCTGAAGTTTTGGTCGCATAAAGTTCAACCAACACATCTTGAATAGATTACTTCTTAAATAATTATTTATAGTTAACAACTCCCTGTTATTTAAATACCTAATTTTTTTTATTTATTTTGTTAATAGGAGATGAAATTATAAATTCATCCTCTATATATGAAATATAAAGAATTATTTTTATCCCAGAGTAAATAAATTTTATGTTATTAAGTATGTTAATTAAAGTATGCTGGCCAACATTATAAAATAACTAAAATGTTTGATATGCTTTCAAATAAATCATAATAAGGTTTAGAACTAATTTTACAGAACTGATAATAATTAAGTACTGAATTAAGACCCATCAAAATAATCAATAGCAAACATTACTCTGCTTTCACAGGAGTAAAGAGATAAATCGAAAGCTAAAAACATTTTTGGAGTAAAGCGTTACAGATAAATCTATTCACTAAATATAATTAGTGAAATGACCCAAATCACTCAAAATTAAAAATTTATTTTTTAGAATTAGAGTCGAGAATTTAGCTATCTACTGATATATTCTTTATCTACTATCTAGCAAGAACTTTTATTAACTTTAAAATTTTAATATGTAAATTCATTAAGTAGGAATTTTTTAACTTACAATATTAAATTTTGATTACACAATGATTCCTATAAGATGAATATATAGTAATTCGGAGTTAAATGCAACATGGGGCTTGTATTTATAGTTGATATATTTATATTTTTTAGATTGATACTTCTAAACACTATAATTTCTATCTATATTATTGAAATGATTATAAAACTAACTCTACAACCAACAATATTTATGATAGATAACCCCAATTTGAAAAAAAAATTGGGGTTCTAGCTTTTTACTTGATTCACGCTCGCTTACTCATTCTTTGCAATTAGCAGAATTTCTTCAGTTGATATGCAGGTGCAGAGTCCTTAATTAAAGCTTAGAGTTACAAATCTTACTAATATGGAGCCGGTTTACTTTTATTAATAAATATTATTCAAAACCAACCTTGTTTCTGAACGCAGTAAGTGTCAACAAATTCATTGTGACTTTTATTTAAGTAAATCATGCCTTCAACTAGACCAACAAACTGCATAATTACAAATGGAACGCCATAAGCAAAAAATAGACCTGCGATGGAAATCCCCAGCATCACTGCTCCTTCAAGGCTATACCCAAGCACGAATTTATGTACTCCAAGGGCACCAAAAATAATACCGCAGTAACCAGCAAGTAACTGTCTTGTTGCGTGAGAAGGATTTAAGTTTGCCATAATCTATGTATGTCTCCTGTGTATTTACGTATAAAAAAAATAATGCTTTTTTCGTTTACTGAAAGTATACTTATCTACTTTTGAGGCAATAAGATCTACTTGATGAGTAATATAAACACTGTTTTAACACCAAAAATCCCTATGGTGTTTGATGTGGAAATCGCGGACACTAACTATTGTGTTGTATAGTTTGAGCTTTCCACCTCCTTTAATGCTCGTTCAGAATCGTAATGTTAAGCATTACTTAAACAAAACGGCAAGGAGAAAGATGTGTGAGAGTCGAGAGAAAGATAATCATCCACCTAAAAAATTAGGCAAATAACTAAAAAGCTATATTCCTGGAATTAAGTTTACTTGAAGCGTTACCTGAGATCGGTTATTGGTAACATCTTTAGTTTGAAGTCTAGCCAAGACTTGAAGAAAAATATTACTGAAAAACAGGGAATGATTCACACCTGCATTATTTACAGCAATTAGAAATGCAGACTTAAGTTTTGTTACGATAATTTTCTTTGGAGATAAGTCCTATGACTTTACTTCCCCAAAACTAGACCCCCAGAGCGCGATTGTTCATTTTTTATAACTACAACGCAGCATTACAAGTCTGCATAGACATATGATAGTTTTCCATAAAGAAAAGCTACCGTTATCGCCACTCAAAAATGCTATTTTATTATCTCTACAGGCCTAATATAGCTTCATCCGGATTTTTAAGCCGAATTAAGTCATTATCATATCTTAAAAAGATTTGTTTTAATCCTTAGAAATATAACGATTATATTGGTGTTTAATAGTAATTTCTACTCAATCATGGCAGAAATTATACACACTAAACGTAAACTATTATTCTTGATGTTGACAAACAGCATCAAAATGATAGTTAAAAAACTCTGCAAAAAGCTAAAGACGTTGATATTTATGCATACCGCAAAGTATACCCGATCGCAAAAATGCAGAGTTAGTATTCATTAACTTGCGAATAGCTGCTATAACAACGCTTGCCCCGGAGAGCTGTATTCTCATGAAAATGTATCTGAGATTAATATTATAAGAATAAATGATATTTATTGTAAATAGATTACTGTTTAAGAAAAATTAATTTATTTAATAAGGGAAAATTATACTTTACAGCCCAGTTGAATCAAACCTAATAAATAACTGGTCAAAAGTAATAGGTAATTGGTCGTTAGTGATACTTTTAACATGTAAATGACTGCTTGTTTATTGTAACTTTTATCTGTAGGAACGTATTGTTCTACTGAAAGGTTTAAGTCACGAATAAAGCTATTACTGGTTAAATATTAACGATTTGCTATTACCTATTACCTATTACCTATCAACTTCACCAGCTAAGTTTTCAAGTATCTTCTTAATATCTTGTTGGAAACTTAAGAAGAACTACTACCGACAATAAATAAACTTAAGAGAGTTCCACTATTCCAAAGGCTATGTAGTAACATTGGAGCAAGTAAATTGCGCGATCGCGTGTAAACAATCCCCAATATAATTCCTAAGGATGTTAAAGGTAAAAGCTCGGATAAACTAAAGTGAGCTGCAGCAAATAAGACACTGCTGATAATAATCGATCCCCATACAGGTAAGTATCGGGTAAGGGAGGGTAGTAAAAAGCCACGAAACAATATTTCCTCAAATAGTGGTGCAGCAATAGCCGCAGTAAAGAAAAATATTGTTAGAGCTACAGAATCTTGACTTTTAAGTACTAATTGCAGCAAAGGATTGCTACCTCCTTGTCCCTCCCATAGTTTTTGATTGATTACAGAAACTAATAAGACAATTGGTAAAGCTGCACAGTAACCTCCAAAACCCCATAGAATCCACTTATCCCGGAAGCGAAAACGAAACCAATCTTCGGCTAGAGGGAAAAAGTTTTTAATAGAGAAATATAATACGCTAAGGGCTCCGAATGCGACTAATAAATAACTAGTTAGAACATAAAAAGCTTGTATGCGTACGCTAGCAGCAGCACCGCGTGGAATTGGAAGCACGGATAGTAATTCGGGAACTATTATTTGTCCAACAAAGAAAAACCCAACGACAAAAACTTGTAAAATTATTTCCCCATCCCAGGGAGTTGACCAAACAAGATTTCCATTTTGCGCGAGTATGGAGTCTTTTCCTTTAATTAGAGTTTGAGCAATTGAGAAAATTAATATTCCCAAACCAATGAGAACGCCCAAACCAGGGAGAATTGCGATAATAGCCAACTTTACCAAAGCATTTTGTGCCATTTCTTGAGTTGAACTATTGATTTGAAGGACTAAGTCTTGGCGTTTTTGGAGTTGATAAAGTTGAGTTAGAGCAACAGCACGAAACCAACCTTCTAAATTTTTTTGAATGAATTCTTCAGTATTAGGTTGTAAATTCGATCCATCTTCCCATAAAGCTATTAGCACCTTAGCTGTTTCGCTATATTGGGGAGAAATTACCGTATTCTGTGGTACTTCATTCCAAGCTTCTAGCGCACTTTCAGTCTTACCCTGCTGTTCTTTTAAAATCCCTAAACGCAGATCTAATTCTGCAATCAACTTTTGTTGTTCGCGAGTTATTTTTTTGAGTTCCAGTGCTTCTCCGTCAAAGATTTCAGTAGTTTGAGGAGATTTTACTGAACTTTGTGTAAGTTGATTTTGAACTCGTTCTAAATTCTTTTTGGCTGAATCCCGAACTTGTTCGTACTGTTTTATAGCATTTTCTACAGGTTGAGTTCCGAGAAGAGCAGTTCGCAATTGTTTTAAATTACCATCAGCGTTTTCTTCTGGTTTCCAAGCAGCAGCTTGTAATGATATATCTGTCTGATAAAGTTCGATTAGACTTTGGGACTGGGGTCTTTGTAAGCTCTGGAATAAGTTCGATCCCAATAATACAATCGCAATTACAGTCAGTAATGTTAAAAATATCCTTTTCGGTGTCATCTATATTCTTGATCCGTGGGGCTTATCCTTTTGCAGATTATCGCAAGAAAATGTCTTTCGGTTGATAAATTTTCTAATCTAAGAATAAGAGACATGATAGGGTTTAACTGATTATAAGATTTTTATATAAAAATATAAAAATAATAATATAGAGACGTAGTATTGCTACATCTCTACTAGCGATATAGTTACGGTAACAAAAGAGCTATAATTTATACCCATTTGTTTTAGTAAATTATCTAAATTGAATTAAAGCAATAAACTCATTTTCAGCACTTAGCGATCAGTTGGAATATTGGTTCTCATCATCAATACTTCCCCAGCAATAGAATCTTTTATCGTCTCATATAGCTCGGGATTCTTTGTTTGTAATTCCTCTAAAGTAATATCTTGAGCCACAACTTCACCATCTTTATTATGAATAGTGTAAGTTTTGTTGCTATTTATAGTAATTTGTTCGTTCCTAGTTTCAATAGAACCCAAAGCAGAAGGTTGAGAAATATTACTTTGATTCTTTTGTTGAACAATTACTTCTGTTTTTCCCAATACTTTCCCACTAGTAACAATGGTAATTAGAGCTAAGGATACAGCTAATCCGAATAAAATTGAACGTTTCATAGCTCACCTCTTCAGGTTGGGCAGTATATCTATTTAAATAACACAGGTTTATAACTAAAAGTTCCAGAATAATTGTATATTTTATTTTTTAATATTTTTCTTTATAGCAAAGAAACAAATGGTATCCATTTGAATTTGCATTGTTTATAAAACGGGACAGGGAACAGGGAAAAAGGAACAGATTCAAAAAATAATATGTAAGGGTATTTATTGAAATTATATTTATTGAAATTATATTTTTTGAAATTAGTATCACATTTTGCAAATACGCCTCAGGTACAAACAAAGGTAAAAAGTAATAGGTAATAAAAGAATAATTACCCATTACCAATTACCAATTACCCATTACCAATTACCACTCATCGCGCCAGCGATGCGGGCGTATACCAATTACCCATTACCTCCAAAAACTAACCCAAAAAACTACTAAAAAATTCTATAGTTTCCTTTAATGCTTTAACAAAAACATCAATTTCCTCACGGGTGTTGTAAAAAGATAAGCTTACTCGTGCAGTTGCAGGAATATCTAAATGACGATGCAATGGTTGAGTACAGTGATGTCCGGAACGTATTGCTACACCATATTCATCTAGGAATGTAGACAGGTCATTTGCATGAATTTGACCTGCGGTAAATGCTGCGAGCGCAGCTCTTCCTTCACCATTCGCATCAGGTTTAGGTCCGTAGATTCTAATTTGAGGGATTTTTCCTAGTTCTTGGAACAAGTATGCTGTTAACTCTGCTTCATAAGCATGAATTTTATCCATACCAATAGTGGTAAGATAATCCACTGCTGCACCCAAAGCGATCGCTTCCCCTATTGCTGGGGTTCCCGCTTCAAATTTATGTGGTAATTCCCCGTAGGTAGAATTATCTAAATATACATCTGCAATCATTTCACCACCACCCAAAAATGGGGGCATTTCTTGCAAGATTTCTTGTTTACCATATAAGAAACCAATCCCTGACGGAGCACACATTTTATGTCCCGATGCAACTAACCAGTCGCAGTCCATATCCTGCACGTCAACAGGCATGTGGGGCACGCTTTGGCAGGCATCAATTAATACTTTTGCTCCCTGTTGATGAGCCAAATGACAAATTTCTTTTACTGGATTGATGCAACCCAAGGTATTAGAAACGTGAGCCACAGAGACTAACTTGGTTTTATCGGAAAGGAGTTGTTTAAAATGTTCGAAGTCAAAAGTTTCTTCTGATGTGAGTTCAACGTGCTTTAATACTGCACCCGTTTTTTGGGCGACAAAATGCCAAGGAACAATGTTACTGTGGTGTTCCATCACCGACAGAATAATTTCATCACCTGCTTGCAAGTTATTCATCGCCCAACTGTAAGCAACCAAATTGATTGCCTCAGTCGCGTTACGGGTATAAACTATTTCCTGACGTGATGATGCATTAACAAATTTAGCAACTTTGTCTCTTGCTCCTTCATAAGCATCGGTGGCTTTACCACTCAAGCAATGAGCGCCACGATGAACATTAGAATTATACTGCTGATAATAATCTTGAAGTGCATTAATTACCTGCAAAGGTTTTTGAGAAGTTGCAGCATTATCTAGATAAACCAAAGGCTTACCATTAACTTTCTCCTTCAATATGGGAAAGTCTGCACGTACTATATCTACTAGAGTTTTTTCTTTTGCTAAAGTCATGTTTATGGTTCTAGGTATTGGGTATTGGGTATTGGGTTTGGGGTTTAAGTTTTAAATTCTTCCCTGGGAACACGTCACAAAATTTGAGTTTTTAAGCACCAAGTTTTAAGTACTAAGTTGTTAAGCACTCATTTGATTAACACTTTGAATAAGACTCTCTTGTAATGAGGCTACAGGTATTTGTTTAATAATTTCGGTAGCGAAAGCATCGATTAATAAATGATGTGCGGCGTTTTCATCTATACCTCGACTTTGTAAGTAAAAAATTTCATCATCTTCTAGTTGACTAACTGTAGCACCATGGGCACATTTAACATTATCAGCAGTAATTTCCAGTTGGGGTTTAGTATCAATTCTGGCTTTAGAAGATAACAATAAATTACGATTTAACTGGGATGCATCGGTTAATTGTGCAGGTTTAGGGACAATTATCTTACCATTAAATACTGCATGAGCCCTATCGCCAATAATCGTTTTGTGCAATTGTTGACTTTTCCCATAGGGGAAATTTAACGCGATCGCACTGTGAGTATCTGCTAACTGTTGTTTGGAAATAACTGTCAAACCATTGAGTGTGGTTTCAGTTTGTTCGCCAGTTTGCAAGATTTCTAAATTGTGGCGCGATAATTTTCCACCCAAACTAATTGCATTACAGGAATAGCGACTGTAACGGGCTTGGGTAACAGCAGTTTTACCAATATGGAAAGCTCCTGCAGCTTCGCGTACAACCCGAGTATGATGTATGCTGGCGTTATCTTCTAGCCAAATTTCTGATACAGCGTTGTTAAAGTAAACTGATTCTGTAGCTTTATTTTCAAGAAATTCGGGATTTCCATACTCTTCCACCAAAGTTAGTTCGGAACCACTTTGAGCAACTATTAGACAACGAGCTTGGGAGATTATTTGCTCGCTACTAGCAGTTAGATACACCAGATGAATCGGTTTTTCTACCACAACATTTTTGGGTACCCATACTACCGCTACATCATTGAACCCAACAGTATTGAGTGCTGTAAATACTTCCAGAGCACCTTCAGATTTTGCTAAATATTTCTGGATTTTCTCCCCGTATTCTGCGGGTAAATCGCCTAAATTGCTTACTATAACACCATCTGGCAAATCTGCGATCGCTGATAATTCAGGTGTATAAATCCCGTTAACAAATACTAAATGATTAGAACCTTCTGGTTGGGTATCCTGTAAATTTGCACCGTGGTTGGTTTGTACGGGATGAAATTTTACCTGTTTCAATCTTGACAAATCGGTAAATCGCCATTCTTCCTCGCGGGTGGTAGGAATAGTTGAATGACGTACATAATTCACTGCGCGATCGCGCACTTCTTGCAACCAAGGAAATTTAGTTTGTAAAGATATACCATGGTCATTTTGTAGAGACGTACCAGAGCCTGCGGCGTCGGCGTTAAGCCTCTGGTACGTCTCTACATTTTCCAATAATTCGCTCAGATAAGCATCTCGATCTAACAAACTAGATACTAAATTATCTGCATTGGAGTTAGGAACTGGGCTAGGAGAAACTTGAATTGTCATTATACACCCACCTCAACTTCTGCTTCTTCCAAAATCCAGTCGTAACCGCGAGATTCTAATTCCAACGCTAATTCCTTACCGCCAGATTTAATAATTTGTCCCTTCGCCATCACATGAACATAATCTGGGACAATGTAATTGAGTAAGCGCTGGTAGTGAGTAATCATCAAAGTTGCATTTTGAGCGCTAGTTAATTGATTTACCCCATTTGCAACAATTTTGAGCGCATCAATATCCAAACCAGAATCTGTTTCATCCAAAATCGCTAAGGTTGGTTCTAGTAAAGCCATTTGCAGAATTTCATTCCGCTTTTTCTCACCACCAGAAAAACCTTCATTTAAACTACGACTCAAGAAAGCCGAGTCCATTTTCACAACTTCCAGCTTTTCTTCAATCAGATCGTCAAAATCAAAAGCGTCAATTTCTTCTAAACCCTGGGCTTTGCGCTTGGAATTATAAGCAACCCTGAGGAAATCCAAATTGCTCACACCGGGAATTTCTAAGGGATACTGGAACGCCAAAAAGATACCACTTCTCGCCCGTTCTTCAGGTTCAATTTCCAGCAAATTCTGTCCCTGAAAGATAACTTCTCCACCAGTTACCTCATAAGTTGGGTGTCCAGCTAAAACTTTAGATAAAGTGCTTTTTCCAGAACCGTTAGGACCCATAATTGCATGGATTTCACTCAAACGGATTTCTAAATTTACACCTTTTAAAATTGATGCGCCATCAACTTCTGCTGTCAAATCCTTGACTGACAGCACCACTTCGCTATTTTCACTAATCATGCTCTCGCTCTCTTTAAATTATTATTTTTTCTACTTTAATTTTTTCTGTCTTGATGTGCGTGTAATTTATAGCGGCGAATAGCAAGTTAATAAAGTCCAGAATAAATTTCCCTTCGTCATATACAAAGTTGTTTTGACTTCTGGCTCCTAACTCCTGGCTTCTGACTCCTGCTATATTTCTCGCACACCAAATTAACCAACACTTCCTTCTAATTTCAGACTTAATAGCTTATCAGCTTCTACCGCAAATTCCATCGGCAATTGGTTAAATACATCTTTACAGAAACCGCTAATCATCATTGTTACGGCGTCTTCTGCAGAAATACCCCGTTGGGCAAAGTAAAATAACTGATCTTCACCAATCTTAGAAGTAGAAGCTTCGTGTTCTATTTTGCCGCTATTATTTTGAACTTGGATATAAGGATAAGTATTAGCATGGGCGTTATCCCCAATCAACATTGAGTCGCACTGGGAATAGTTACGCGCACCTTCAGCTTTGGGATTAACTTTCACCAAACCCCGATAGCTATTACTAGATTTACCAGCAGAAATACCTTTAGAAATAATTGTGCTGCGGGTATTCTTACCAACGTGAACCATTTTGGTTCCGGTATCTGCTTGCTGCATGTTATTGGTTAGCGCAACTGAGTAAAACTCACCGACAGAGTTGTCACCCACCAAAACACAACTAGGATATTTCCAAGTGATTGCAGAACCAGTTTCTACTTGGGTCCAAGAAATCTTAGAGTTTACTCCCTGACACAAACCGCGCTTAGTAACGAAGTTGTAAATACCGCCTTTACCGTTTTCATCTCCGGCATACCAGTTTTGTACCGTAGAATATTTAATCTCGGCATTATCTAAAGCCACAAGTTCTACAACCGCCGCATGTAACTGGTTGCTATCGTACATGGGCGCGGTACAACCTTCTAAATAAGAGACGTAACTACCTTCTTCAGCTACAATTAAAGTACGTTCAAACTGTCCGGTATCCCCACTATTAATCCGGAAATAGGTGGATAATTCCATTGGGCATTTAACCCCTTTAGGAATATAAACGAAGGAACCATCACTAAATACCGCACTGTTAAGCGCCGCAAAATAGTTGTCAGCAATGGGAACTACACTACCCAGATACTTCTTCACTAATTCCGGATGTTCATGTAAAGCTTCCGAAATCGAACAAAAGATAACTCCATCCTCTGCCAATTTTTCCTTAAAAGTTGTTGCGACTGAAACACTATCAAAAATTGCATCCACTGCAACATTCGCCAATCGCTTCTGCTCTGACAGGGGAATACCTAGTTTCTCAAAAGTTTCCAAAACTGCAGGATCTACTTCATCCAAACTGTTGAGCTTTTCTTTCTTTTGTTTCGGTGCAGAATAATAAATAATATCCTGATAATTAATTTCTGGATATTTTAAACCACTCCACTTCGGCTCCGTCATTTTTTGCCACTGACGATAAGCTTTGAGGCGATATTCCAGCATAAAATCCGGCTCATTCTTCTTCGCCGAAATCAGTCGAACTACATCTTCACTGAGCCCACGAGGAATAGTATCAGCTTCAACATCAGTGACGAAGCCGTATTTGTAAGGCTGGTTAACTAAGGTTTTAACAGTAGCGCTCATCGTAGTTTTTGTTGTGTTCGGTTAACAAATGTCTCTCTTTAAGGATGGAAGACGAGCTATTGGTAGCTAATTTTCCCAAGCAATGACCGGATGGTTACACTGCTGTTACAATAATCATAGATATTAAAACAACAAACTTGTTGTTTAAGGTATCTTCATTCTAAGATAGATTAACAACAAAGTTGTTGTTTAAGTCAGTTTTTTTTCAAATAGTCATTTTTTTTGATTTTCTAGGACGAAGATGGCGAGCACTCAACACCAACAGTCCTCAACCAAACAAGAAATTTTAGAGTATCTCTTAAAGCACGTCCAAGGTACAGCTTTAGAGTTAGCTACCGCTCTGGATATTAGTCCCCAAGCGGTTCGTCGTCACCTAAAAGATTTGGATGAAGAAAAACTAATCTTGTATTCATCGTCCGTCCAAGCAGGGATGGGACGTCCACAACATGTTTATCAACTTAGCTCAGAGGGGAAAAATTATTTAAACTGGGTCGCAAGTCCCCAGAATTCTGGTGATGGCTATGGTCAATTTGCTGTCTCCTTGCTTGATACAATCGCTCAAACAGTGGGGAAGGATCAAGTCAGCACAATTTTAAAAAAGCAATGGGAACGTAAAGCCGAAGAATATCGCAAATCTTTAGGGAATGCTCCCCTTTCTAAGCGGGTAGCAACCTTAGTAGAGTTGAGAAAAGCCGAAGGTTACATGGCTGAATATCATCCGATTGAAACAAACGGTGTAACATTAGGTGACAATGGGAAAAATAATAGTTCTGGGAATATAAAGTCTGAAAGTAAAAAATCCGAAAGTAAAAAATCTGAAAGTACAAAACCTGGAAAGAAAAAATCTCAAACGAAATTAAGCGATCGCTTTATGATCGTCGAACATAATTGCGCTATTTCCAATGTAGCGGAGTCTTTCCCCAGCGTCTGCGGACATGAATTAGAAATGTTTGCTGCAGCTTTACCAGATTGTACGGTAGAAAGAACCCATTGGATGATAAACGGTGGCGAGCATCGTTGTGGTTATTTAGTACAAGCAAAACAAAAATAATCTTGTATAAAGACAAGGGCTAACACAAGATAAGAATTAACAATTTAAAGATTTACTTTTTCAAATTAAGTTTTTTACATTAATTCCAAAAGCCTTAAAAACTCCCAAAGCTTTAAAACTTCAAAAATATCCATAGTTATCCATCCGTACTTAGTTTGACTGTTTTGCCAATCTAAGAAATACTGTTATTTACCATATTGTTAAGCTTCCCAGGAATGAGTTTGCAAGGAAATTTATGAATGTACCACCGCAACAACCATCAACTCAGTTTTTAAGCTTGGAAGAGTCAGCTAAAGTTGACGCAGCTTTGCTTACTTCACCAGAAAAATTTTTAACTCGACTGACAATATCATCTTTGAAAGTCTTAACTCATATCGCAGAAGAATATGGTGTAGAAATCAAAGATTTAACCACACCACAGATAATTGCTTGGTTCGAGAAAGATAGCAAAATTCGTCAAGAACAAGGAAGTGAAGCTGCTTATTTGAAGTGGTAACTACTTCTAGTTCCAATTATGAAAAAGTTTGACACTGGATTTTCTAATGATTTTGATTATCCAACTATTTCGATTGGGCGATCGGGGGTTTGATTGCTCACAAAAAAATACTACATCAATAATTACAAAATACTATTTAAATCATAGCTTTTGTCTATAGAGATAATTCTATCTGCACTTTAAAAATATATTTTGCTTATCCGGACATTCTTTTCAAACAATAAATCCGGTTCAGTATTTTTATTACACGCATTAAAAAAATACTCTAATAGTAATTATTTGGTCATAGCTTTCAGGATTTGCCAACATCCTAACCTGAATTATTTAGTTACACAACAGATAATTTAAAGAAGCATAGTCTAGGAATCAGCAGATAATTCCTCATTCTAGACGTAGCATGCTACGTCTCTACCACTTCTGACTTCTGACTCCTGCTCGTCTGTCAAGACGCGGTCTGTTCTGACTTCTGACTTCTGACTTCTGACTTCTGACTTCTGACTCCTGACTTCTGACTCCTGACTTCTGACTCCTGACTTCTGACTCCTGACTCCTGACTTCCAAACCTTTACTTTCACTTCATCAAAACAGCAATTATTCTTTAATTTTTCTTTGCGGAACCTTCATGCGATCGCAAACGTCATCTATTAACTATCTAATCAGTTTTAAGTAATACACCTCCCGCAATGCACATACCATTGCTCAAAAACGACAAATACAGGGGAATAATCTGCATTAGACGACGATATTTAACCGTTATTCACTTTAAACTTTTACACCTGAAACATTAAACTCCAAGTTTTTATGGGTAACTTTAATTAAATAAAATACCAATTTAGTTGAGTTTAAGTATTTATTGTTACTCATGTCCTTCATTGCATCACAACTGAAATATTCATAAGATTGCTTTACAGATAAATGATTAAATAGAATGAACTTCAAACATTATTGATATCAAAATCAGAGGATTAGCTTTGAGTAGGATGGCTAATAAATTTAAACAATTCAATGATAATCAATTAAATTGATGTTTGTTTATTTATTAGTCCAAGAAAGATAAACATGAATATATAGCAATTAAATAAAAAAAATAATCCTGTTGAGTTCGAATATAGATTGAAGTTTTTTTATATAGGAATATATTAGATACAAAACCCTTTGGTTGTGATAATATCTATTATCTCTGATGAATCAAATTTGAGGTGTATATTGTGGACATATTTTCCTAATGTCCACAACCATAAAAAAAGTGAGATGCTCCTGGTTATAAATTTATTCAGCAATAATTATGAACTGTTTATTGAGAAAGTTTCACTGCAGTTCCTGTAGCAGTAATTAACATCAAAACCCCTGACTGATCTACATTTATGGTTCCTGTATCTATTTCAATACCGATAACTGCATCTGCTCCTAAACGTCGTCCCCTTTCTTTTAATTTATCTAATGCTTTTTCTTGACCTTCCTGAAATAGCTTTTCATAACTACCTGTACGTCCCCCAATAACATCGCGAATACCCGCGAAAAAGTCACGAAGAAAATTACTACCGTAGACGACTTCTGCTGTTACTATCCCTAAATATGATTGGACAATTTTTCCTTGGATTACATCAGTTGTACTTAAAATCATTGGTTCACCTTCTAAGTAAATAATAGAATAATTAATGGGTCACGAATTAGAAATATTTTTACTACTTATTTATTTGATAAATAAAACATTTTTTCAGCCCGATAGTATAGAATTTTATCTTTTTAAGGTTAGACATTAGATATGCTATAAATGTAGTCTGAGGAGTGTTTTCATCTGGATTATTCGAGTTTTGAGAATTGATTTTTTTACTTGTAAGTCTTTTTTATTTACCAAGTGAGTATCAGTGAGGATATTGATGCTTCATAAATCTTTTGTAAAAGTAATCGCATAGAGTTTTCAAAAACGAATAATTTTGTTTTAATGTACATGCCACTACGGAATTCGTGAAAAAAGTTGCAATAAGAATCAGGTAAATTACTGTGTATAATCGAAAATCATTTTGGCTAAGTGTTCTCGTTATAGGAAGTATTGGGATAACAATCCCCTCAGTTGCTCGCGCAGAAGTATTGGTGGCTCAAAAACGCAGTACTTCCCAGGTTAGACAATTACTTAATGAAGGACGTCGTTTGGTAAATGCGCGTGATTACAATGGTGCAATATCTGTTTATCAACAAGCTGCAACATTAGAACCGAAGAACGGTAGTATCTTCTCTGGGATAGGCTACTTATATGCACAGCAAGGAAATTTTTCTGCGGCTTTAGCTGCGTATCGTCGTGCGGTTGCTCTTAGTCCCAACAATAGCGATTATCATTATGCTCTGGCTTACGTCAGCGGTAACATGGGTGATAATAATAAAGCTAAAACAGCTTACCGTAAGGCAATCCAATTAAACCGGAATAATATTAATGCTTACTTGGGATTAGCTGCGATTCTATTAAACCTCAGAGAGTTTGAAAACGCGAAGTGGGCTTTCGAGCAAGCAATGAAAATTGACCCCAGAAATGCTAAAGCTCATGAATTGAAAGGAGCGATGTTAATGAAACAAGGTCGTTCTAGAGAGGCAAGAATGGAATTAAAAAAATCTCTCAGTCTTTACGAAACCCAGAAAAAATGGGAGGGTGTCAGTCGAGTAGATTCCATGCTCAGAGAACTAGGTGGAGCATAAAAATTTATTTAGCGTGTACTAATCTAAGTGGTATTTATCTGAATGGTATTGATCTAAATTACATTGTTCTGAGTAACATTAATCTAGATAAAGTTAATCTAATTGGCGTCCGGTTAATTCGACAAAAATATCTTCTAAATTTGAAGGACGTACCATCATTCCTGTCTTATCTTCTTGTTGGTTTAAATATTCATTCGCTTCTCGCAAGGTGGGGAAAAATAAATATTCCCAATGCTCCCCAACTTGCTTCACCAGTAGACCTTCACCACTTTCAGAACGTAATTGTTGCAAGGTTCCTAAAGTAATTAACTTACCGCTGTCCATTATTCCTATTCGCCCAGGTTTGCGATCGCCTGCGGCTGTGCGAACACCCGAAGCTCCACATAAATATTCTACTTCATCCATATAATGGGTGGTCAGTAGTATTGTCATTCCTTGCTGATTCAGACCTTGAATTATTTCCCATAAACGTCGTCTAGTTTGAGGGTCTAAACCTACAGTAGGTTCGTCCAAAAATAATATTTGTGGTTGATGTAATAAAGCTCTTGCAATTTGTAAACGTCGCTTCATTCCACCAGAAAGAGTTTTAACTAAATCGTTTTTCCGGCTTCCAAGTTCTACATATTCTAACCATTGATTAATTAACCGTTGTCGTTTTGGGTTAGAAATATGATGCAAACGTCCTTGAAATTCCATATTCTCCCATACAGTTAAATCCCCATCAACGCTGAGGGATTGTAATACAACTCCAATACTTTGCTTGACTAACATTGAGTCATGTAATACGTCATACCCAGAGATTTCAATTCGTCCTTGGGATGGTTTTGTAAGTGTGGTAAGCATTCTAATAGTGGTGGATTTTCCCGCACCATTGGGACCTAGTAATCCAAAAATTTCTCCTTTTTCGATAGTAAATGATAAATCTTTGACTACAGAGCGATTATTGTAAGTTTTATAGACCTTTTCTAGACTGATCGCAGCATTCATTAGATACTTTTCTGATATGTAAGTAAGTAGGTGGGAAAAAAGTAAACTATGTAAATAAATATAAAATATCTGTATTTGGCTCGTAGTAGCGCTAAAGCGCTATTACAAACAAGTTATGATTTTTATTACTAACATACTTATATTTATTTGAAATATTTTTTGTCAAATATTTTTATTAGCAAATAATTACTTTTATTTCTTCATATAAGTTTGAGTTTCAAATTCACCAGGTTACTATTGTTCTGCTCAATTTCCATTATTCGGAACTAGAATAAATACAAATGTATATCGCTTATCACCAACTACTTAATTAGTAGAGAATTTGATGTTTAGCTATTTGATGTTTATTTATTTGCGTCAATTCGTTCCACTGCCAAGCTTGTCAAAGTATTATTGGTCTTTCGTGATTAGTTTTGAAAGCTTTATCACATTACTACATGATTAATAAATTATTTTTACTATATTTAATATAGCGTAGAGCCGACATGTTATAACATCAAGGGCGGAGGTGAGAAAATCGTAAAATTGCAAAAAAATAGGAATTACCCAAAATTTAGATAGTAACCAGTTCGGTGACAAGCTGGCTTAAATAGACATCTCCGGAAAAGAATGTAGAGACGTACCAGAGGCTTTGCCGACGCCGTAGGCTCTGGTACGTCTCTACAAGGATTTTGGGTTACACATATTTAATTTCCGGAGAGGTCTAATGTAATCTTGCAATATTGGGAATAGATCGGAGTAAAGCAGAACTTGATCGCCATAAACTAGTCAAGAAGTAAATTTATAAGGCTAAATATGCGTTTATATTTGATTTTCAAACCTAAACAGCAACAAAAAATACAATGCAAAAAAAATATCAAACGTTCCGGAATCTACTTACTTTAGGCAGTAGTAATAAATATCCAATTAACTCTTAGCCTTCTATATTGAAGTTCTATATGTAACAGATGGGGACTATCCCACTTCCTTTTTATCTCTACCATGAGCCCAGTTGCAATTGTGACTGGGTTTTGGTGATTTAAGGGTTAATTAACAGAACTAATAAATCAGTAAATAAAATACGGCGTTGCATAAATGAGGGATGAATTTAAAAATTTATCCCAGAGTCTAGCCCCCTAAATCCCCCAATTCTGGGGGACTTTGAGAAATATTCCCCCCAAATTTTGGGGGTTAGGGGGGCAAATCATCCTCTAATTAAGCAACGCCATTTGCTTGATTGTTGCTCTCTAGACATGTCCTTGAAGAGATAAAAATTATAATCAGTATCAAAAGTTACGAACTATTGAAATGCATCCAACCAACCCATTTGTGGCTGGTCCAAAGCTACAAAATCCACAACTATTTGTAGGTAGAAAGGAAGAATTACAAGCAATATTTTCTCGAATGAGTGGCGTACAGCCAACTAGTGTAAATATAGTTGGAGAAAAACAAATTGGTAAATCTTCTCTGTTATATTACTTTTCTCTAATTTGGTCAGAAAGGGTTAAAGACCCTAATAAATATGTAGTTATTTACGTATCTCTCAAGAAAGCATCTTGTCAACAAGAAGAAAATTTTTATGAGATTGTAGCGCAAAAGTTATTAAGTTGTTCGGCGGTACAAGTAAAGCCTGTTTTAAATCAGCTTTTAGGACAAAAGCCTCTGAATAGAATTGGGTTTTCTAGAGCAATAACAGAGTTTGAAAATCAAGGTTTACTTCCAGTTCTTTGTTTGGATGATTTTGAAAATCTTTTGAAATATCAAGAAGAATTTGATAACGGATTTTATGATAATTTACGAGCGTTGATGGACAATAATGTTTTGATGCTTATTTTAGCTTCTCGTGAAATATTGAACATTTATGCTGATAAGTATCGTTTTGTCTCCAGCTTTTTTAATGTTGGTCATGTAATCCAGTTAGATAGATTTACCCCAGATGAAGCAATTGAACTAACGAAATTACCTGACACTAATGGGAAGGATAAAAAACCGGCTTTAAATCCTGACGAACAGAAACAAGTTTATACTTGGGGACAACTACATCCTTATTTGTTACAACTTGCAGCTTCATACTTATGGGAAGTTCGCCATAATAATAAAGGTATCAGATGGGCGAAAAAACAATTTGAGCAACACAAAAAGCTATTTGAAAAAGAGAAAAGAAGAAAATCTATTCATCTTAGTCCGACAATAAAGCAGGAAAAAATTAATAAAAATAATCCTATTGAGGTGTTCACAAAATTACCTAAATTAATTGGTGAATTTCTTGATGCTTTGGAAAATTTTACTAAAAGTATTATTGGATTAATCACTTTAATTTTATTGACTTTGGTCGCTGCAAATTTTTTGTCTTGGCAGACTTTTATCAAGTTATTGAAAGACTTAATTAACTAGTAATTATGAATCAAAATATATTCATATCAAATATTCAAACTCATCTAAGTGAATGTGCAAGTATTCTGTATCATTCATACTTTCAGCCTTACAGTTTCCAGAATTGGCTAATTCAAATACATCCACAACTAAAGCCAACAGATAATCCCTTTAAGTATCAAACTGATTTTGCTAATAATCCTCCTTTAAAAAAGTATGCAGAACAAGTTTGGTGGATAACTGCTGTTGTCCCTCTATTAGTTGTTTCAGTAATTGGATTCTTTATACAGTTAGCATTTGGTAATTTTAACTGGATATTGAGCTTACTTTTTTTTATCGGTTGGTGGATGGGTTTAGCTTTAGCACGTACTGATAATAAAAGACTGGAGACATGGTTCAAAGGACTTTTTGTTTTTGTCCTTGCAATGCTTATACTTGCTCATTATTTAGTACCATCTCAGGTGCAAGTTATTGGTTGGGGTACTGCTTTAGGTGTTGCTTGGGGAGTTGCTTGGGGTATTGGATGGGGAATGATTTTAGGGATCGCCCTAATATTAGTGCTAGGTATTATATTTGTTATTGTGTTGAGCCTCATTAAATGGCGTTTAGCTTGGCAAGTTGGCTCTATAGTTGCTTCTAGCACGACATCAGGGGTAGTTTTAGGTTTAGTACTGGGAGTATTGTTTGGTGTTGGTTGGGGATTAGACTCAGATCCTAAATTAGTTGAATGTATAGGAATATTGTTCCTTTTAGTTCCAGCTATTCTTTGGTTGGTAGAGGTGATATGGATTTCAGTACTTTTCTTAATTTCTCTGCGTACAGACGCCGCATCTTTGCTGCTATATTTACCAGTTCGTTTCGATCAACGTATCATCATACCATTACCTTTTATGGCGCAGATGATTGCGACTGCTTATCTCCAAAATCAAGCGATCGCTCGTGAAACCATTGATTATTTGATAAATTCTACAAATCAGCAAAAGATTGCAACAGATGCGATTGGAAAAATTGCTTTAAGCAATATCATTAATGGTTTCACATTTTTTGATACTGCTTAAAGCAATTTT
>NZ_JASJDK010000034.1 GCF_030065675.1 Mastigocoleus sp. MO_188.B34
AAAGATTACTGGAAGATATTAAAGTATATTTGCGAAAATTAGCGCCGGAATCAAACAAATATTTACATAATGACCTTCACCTCAGAGAAAATATTCCAGCAGATGAACCAATGAACGCCCATTCTCATCTGATGGCGATTACTTTAAGTAGTAGTGAGGTAATTCCTATTGTTGATGGAAAATTAGCTTTGGGGACTTATCAATCAATTTTACTTTTTGAGTTAGATGGACCGCGTAACAGGAGTGTTTTCTGTCAAGTGTCTGGAGAATAAGTGAATAAATTATTCCTAACTCAATAATTACTAGTAAACAATCATTTTGTTGCAAAAACACAACCACTACGAGGAGGGATTCTTAAATTCAGTAGTTTGCGATTATCGCTTTCAATATTCCATTCCACTTCTTGCTTGCCATAAACAAGTTTTTGAGGCTGGGATTTTAGTTCACTCACATCAATATTTACAGTTGCTTCCTTCATACCAACATTAATTGCAACTATTACTTCTTCAAATCCCAAAATACGTGTAAATACGTAAATTTCTCCTTGAGCAAACAAAACTTGATATTTACCAGTGTGCAAACAAGTATAGCGATTGCGTAGAGCTATTAGTTCACGGTGGATTTTGAGAATATCTTGGTTCCAGTTGTCAGAATGAGGAAATCCACGACGAGAATCTGGATCGATACCACCAGGTAAGCCAACCTCATCGCCATAATAGATGCTGGGAGCACCAGGAAAGGTAACTAATAATAAAGTTGCTAATTCAACACTTGCAACATCTCCACCTGCAATAGTTAGTAGTCTTGCAGTATCGTGGGAAGCGAGTAGATTTAATTGAGTTAACTGAATTTCCCAAGGATAAAGTTTCAGTAATTCTTGGATTTTATGAGCATATTCTGCTGCTGATAAAGCTGGGTAAACTTCATAGTCCCGTCCTTTGACATATTCCCGCATCACGCGATCGCCTGCAGTAAAAGCAATGGTTAGTCCAGTAAATAAGTAATTCATTACCCCATCAAATTGTTTCCCATCCAACCACTGACGAGAATCTCCCCATACTTCACCAACAATATAAGCTTCAGAGTTGATAGCTTTGACTCGTTTCCTGAACTCTTCCCAAAATCCGGGAGTTTTAATTTCAAATGGTACGTCTAAACGCCAACCATCAATACCTACTTTTAGCCAATATTCGGCAATTTTCATGATATATTCCTGAACTTCAGGATTATCATGATTGAATACTGGTAAAGCACGATTTCCTACCCAACCAACATAATTCGCTGGTGAATCTCCAGTGTAAGCTGCAAGGGGCCATCCTTCAATCCGGAACCAATCCAACCAAGGGGAATGGGGACCATTTTCTAAGATGTCGTTAAAAAAGAAAAATCCGCGACTCGCGTGGTTAAATACTCCGTCGAGAACTACTTTAATATTCCGTTGAGGTGCTGCGTGTAGAAGTTCTCGGAAAGCTGCATTACCCCCCAAGATGGGGTCTACTTGATAATAATCATGGGTATGATAGCGATGATTGCAAGCTGATTGAAAAATCGGGGTAAAGTAAATCGCATTTACTCCCAAGTCTTGAATGTAATCTAATTGTTCGATTACACCCCATAAATCCCCACCTTTGTAACCTTGGAGTGTTGGTGGAACTTCCCACGGTTCCCATGAAGGATTGTGAAGTAATTTTCCATCTGTTTGCTGACTTTTGGCGAAGCGATCGGGGAAGATTTGGTAGAAAACTGCGTGTTTAACCCAATCTGGTGTTTGAATCTGCATAGATTAATTTATAAGACTATCCAAGTTTATAGAACTATAGAAAGTCACTAACTTGCAACACGCTATCAAAAAAACAGCAATACGAGTACAGAATTAACGAGAAACCCAAGTGGAATATGGAACTATGCAAATCCTATCCTAGATTAATGTATTTTTATTTACATTTTTTACAGCCCAGGCTAGTTTTTCAAGGCTAACTCTTTTATCTTCTATCCCCTCACATGGTTTTTTAAGATAGCTTTCGATGTAATTGTACTCATTAAGAGCTTCTGACCAATTTCCTGCATTCAAATCTTTCTCAAACATTTGGAAATGTGTCGGTAATTCTTTTTTCTTGTCTGGTGGAATTTCGGGAACCTCTGGAATATAACTCACAAGATTTTTGACCTCAGTAGCTACTTCATGTGGTTCTAATTTTTCACTATCTAAATATGACTCTTTAATACTGACTAAATTATCACTGCTATCTAACTTTACTTTGCATGTTATTTGCAAAATACCAACATTGCGTTCGATCACCTTACCGTGTTTTGCTCTGTATTCCCCTTCACATACACGCACGCGTTCATTTTTCTCGAAACTCATGATTTGTAGTGAAATCAGCTATTTCTATTTTATCTTGCTGATTCTAAAAAGACTATATTGTTACTCAGTAATGAGTACAATAGAAAATAACTATTCAAAGGATATTTACAAAAAATTCTAGAGCAGGGTCATTGCAAGAAAATAAGTATTCAATTGTTGGAAGAATTCAAAATTTGCTAATAAGCCCTAAAATAGCTAGGATCTGATCGCTAATTCTTTATAATGTTTATATTTTATAGCTCCTCCATCTAATTGCTGATGCTTTCTAGTGCGTATTCAATTTAACTAGAAACGCTTAAATCTTTTTTGTGTAAGCGACGTTTACGTGCATACAGTTGGATGATTATGGCAAAGGCTAAAATCGCAATACCTGTTCCCAAAGCTGCAATATTAACTGGTAAATTATTCTTGAAAATTGCCAATAATATCACTAAGCCTAGCAAAATTGTCGGTATCTCGTTAATGCGACGCATTTGTAAACCGCTAACCGAGCAAGTTCCTTTCTCTAGTTGGGTAATTAGACGTCCACAATAAAAATGGAAGCCTATTAACAAAAATACGAAAAAAAAAAAAGCTTTACATGCAACCACATTTCTTTGAGAACATATGGTTCGGTTGAGATAATACCAACTGCCATTACAACTGTAAATATCATTGCTGGCATCATAATTAACTTATATAACAGCTTTTCAATTCGGCTGTACTCTTCCTTCAGAGCCGACTTTACAGGTTCTTCTCGTTCTTCTGCTTCAATATGGTAAATGAAAAGACGAGGTAAATAAAACAAACCCGCGAACCAAGCTACGAAACCGAGGATATGAAATGACTTAAACCAAAGGTATGCCATACGTAAGATAAATACCTGGGAGATTGCCATTTTCTATCCTACAAAAAGCAGTTGACAGAGTTGAATTCATCTAGTGATGTATTCTTGATTCTTAACATTGAGAATATTTTGAAATACTAAATATTTTGAATAAAACCACTACCAGTTAGATTTTTGATTCCTCACTCCCAAATTTTGTAAAATTTTACCAATATTATTCAAGTCTCCCACAATTCGCCGAATGGGATGAGGCCAGACTTTAACTAATGTGGGAGTAGCAGTTACTTGGTTCGCTTCTGCTTGTTCGGGATGACTTAAAACATCAATCACCTTAAGAGTATAGGGATGACCCAAATATTTTTCTAAAATTTCGTGTAAAGTCTGTAAAATATGTTCTGTTGCAGGGCTATGTCCAGCAATGAATAGACGAAAGACATGAGCCTGGGTTTCTGTTTCTGAATTTTCTGGAGAAACAGTTGTTTGTCTATTATTTAAGTCCACAGGTTCAGAAAGATCTAAGCGTAAGACCAAATCATTTTCTTCCCACAATAACGGGAATGAAGAACGATAAGTCGTCAACATCATGCGATCGCACAAGTCTTCATGCCAAGTAGCACTCTGCCATACTAATTCTTTTGTACCAAAAATACAATTTAATAAGGCCTGATAGCGAATTACAAGAGGACTGGCTTCAGCAAAGGTTTTTATCTGTTGGGTGTTTGGATCTAGCCAATGGTCAATTGTGGCAGTATAACAAGGAACTAAAAAGTGAGGTGGTTCTGACAAACCTAAGGTTTCTTGTAAAGTTGCACATAAATGTAAATGCCATCGACCTTGTTTATGGGGGTCAATACAATATACTAAATCTCCACCCGGAGTGAATAGCGCAATCCCT
The DNA here is from genome assembly GCF_030065675.1 of Mastigocoleus sp. MO_188.B34. Lineage (GTDB taxonomy): Bacteria > Cyanobacteriota > Cyanobacteriia > Cyanobacteriales > Nostocaceae > Mastigocoleus. The sequence continues at coordinate 4,087 of NZ_JASJDK010000034.1, forward strand.
TTAAATAATTTAGGTAGAGATAATTTATCGGAGTCCAAAAGTATAAGCCAATGTCACAATTTGTGCGAACTAAGGACTTATTGCCCTTATTTGCAAGTAGGGAGGATTTGAACAAACAAAAACCTCACTACTTTTATTATTCCATTTGAGAAGCTGGAAATCTTCAAAAATTTAAAACAACTATATAAATAGTAAGAAGTCAGGAGTCAGGAATTAAAAGTAATAAATTACCCATTACCCATTACCCACTACTCATTACCCATTACTCATTATTGCTTAAACACGACCGCGAAGGAATTGCGCCATTTCATTGGGAGTAGGCGACATTTCCAAAGCTGTTTCTTCAGTAATTCGTCCTTCTTCATAAAGCTGAAACAGCGACTGGTTCATGGTGACCATACCGTCATAACTGGCTTGTTTCATCAGTTCGGTAATTTCATCATATTTACCATCAATTACCCATTCTTTGACAGCATCAGTATTAATTAAAATATCGTGGAAAGCTGCACGTTTACCATCGGTAGTCCGACACAAACCTTGAGCGATAACTGCAACTAAAGCTTCCGATAAAGCTACTCGCATTGCATCTTGTTCTTCGCCAGAGTAAAGATTAAGAATACGCTCAATGGTTTTTACGGCGCTATTAGTGTGTAGGGTACCCATGACTAAGTGACCCGTTTGAGCAGCTTTAAGAGCAGTATTTACAGTTTCCTTATCTCGCATTTCACCCACCAGAATTAAATCTGGATCTTCCCGCAAAGCAGCTTTTAGTGCATTATCAAATTTACGGGTGTGCATTCCCACTTCACGTTGTTTGACGAGAGATTTTTGAGATTTGTGAACAAATTCTATGGGATCCTCAATGGTGATGATATTTTTTGCCATCTCTCTATTAATATAGTCAATCATCGCCGCCATTGTGGTAGATTTACCAGAACCAGTCGGACCTGTGACTAAAATTAAACCCTTGTGATAGTGACAAATATCTTTAAATACTAACGGCAACTTTAGTTGCTCCATAGTTAGTATTTTGACTGGAATTAGACGCAACACCATTGCAGAGCCACGCAGGGAACCAAAAATATTAATCCGTACTCGGGCAAAATCGTATTGAGTCGCACCGTCAAATTCAAGTTTTTCTTCAAAACTTTTGATCTCTTCAGGGGTTAATATTTCCCGTAACCATCCCCTGAAAGTCTCCTTATCTGTAACTGGATATTTTGTAGCTTCAATTTCACCACGGTTACGATATCGGGGTACTTCTCCCACACCGAGGTGAATGTCGGAAAAACCATCATCGAAAGCTTTTTTAATTAACTGCTCCAATTTTGGTTGGGAAGAATTATTTCTGGGATTTAAATTATTTCTGGAACTTGTAGGACTCGGTGCTGGTGGTGGGGGAGTTCCCGGACGATGTGTAGATGAATTATTGAAAGCTGGTGGTGGAGGTGGTGGAGATTTAACCACAGGATTAAAAGGAGTTTTTGAAGTAGACATATCTAATGTTTGTGTAACTTGTCGTTGAGTATCGATAGTTGGCTGCACCGTGGCTAGAAAGTCGTCAGACCCATCGGATGTCGAATTGGATAAATTCTCAGATTTGATATCCATATATAGATGCTTGTTAACCCAATTTTTTAAATAGAATTCAACTAAACTATGCTTTTGTATGATTTTGAGCTATGAAAATTTGAGTAACGAAAATCATACTCACGATTTACAAAAAACTGATTTAGTTATGTACAAATTCATTTAACACTCGTGAAGGATAAGTTTTCTTCAGTGAAAAAACTTAAAAATGATGATTTTGAATACTTCACAAACAAGTTTGAGACTATCTGTACGAGCACAGAAGCACAAATAAAAATTTTCAGCCTAAACTCTTAACGTATCAGTATTTAAGCCATCAACAGTAGGATTATTGCTTTTCTCTAAGTCTCACTAAAAATAAATACTCATAGCACTATACAAGCTAAATATGACTGAAGTTATAGGTTTTATAGCTAGGAGCAAAATCATAGATTGCAACGTTATTAAATTATGAGAGTCTAACTTGTTTTCTATAAGAAATGTAAAGTCGCCTCAAATTAAAGATTTAAAGAAATAAAAGTAAAATTTCCTCTTTCCTGAAATATAAAGGGTATCGGAGCCCTTCACGCTATTAATACTTTTGACAGATGGCAAACATGAGGTTGGCAATTAGCTAATAAATTAAGGTTTATCCACAATTACGAAAAATAAACTGTAAAGTTTATTAAATAAAGGCTCATTTAATCAGATGGATTCTATATACTTATCAACACGGAAGAAGAATACTAAATATCGAATCAGTTTAAATTCAGCAGATATTTATTGCTGATTGTTACGGTATAAATCCATTTTTTTAGGAGGACAAGTCATGTCTTTGTCAGGAACATCCAATTTAGGAAAAACCTATTCATTATTAATGGTTAAAAGCTTTTTAATATGGACGTTCACTTTGGCAGTATGCTTGCTTGTTGTTGGTTTTCCACTTGTAGTTTTAATGGCGACAGTCGGATGTTTACTATCCATTGTTCTGCAATCTGTAATGCCTGTTAGTGCAGTTTTACTAGTAGCTGGTGGGTTAATTTCATTTAATGTAATGGCAGTTTTAATCGGAGCTGGTGTATTAACTGCTAAAGGTATTAATCCTACAGAAGTTAGCTGGTTAAGCTGGTTGCATGGAGAGGAAGATGAAATGCAAACTACAGTTTATGCAGCTTGTCCTTTGACTTGTAATATCGAATAATCGAATATCCAAATTTAACTATCTGATTACAAATCATCTAACAACAAATTATCAAACAATAAATCATCAGATAACGAATCATCAGACTACAAATTAAAAATTGACAAACAGCGCATCTGCCCGGTTTTACCGGGTTTTTTCATGTTTAATATTTTTCACGTTTATTTTCATATTTATTTTCGTGTCGAACAAGTTATTACAGAAAATATAAGAGAAGAAGGAAGGGGGAACAGCGCAACTAACCCGCACTTTTCAAAAGTCAAGGCGAATATATCCACAATACAGGAAATGGGAAAATTTTCCTGCGAAGGATCTCTTAAATTTAATGTAGATGGAAGAATATGAGAAAGATTTCAAATTTTGTGATTGCGAACTATTGACTAATGGCTATGGACTTATAACTATTGAAAGAATTACTGTCGTTCACATGATTTGTTAACTAATGACCAATCAAAAGCGCGTTTGTATTATTTTGGGTACTCGACCTGAAGCAATTAAACTAGCGCCGGTAATTCAGGTTTTTCAGAATTATTCTGGTTTTGAAACTCAAGTGGTTTTGACTGGACAGCATCGTGAAATGGTTGAACAGGTTATGCAATTGTTTAATCTAAAAGCGGATGTTGATTTAGAAATTATGCAACCCAAGCAATCTTTGAGCGATATCACTTGTCGCAGCTTGCGTGGCTTAGAAGAATTATTCAATACGAATAAACCAGATTTAGTAATAGTTCAAGGAGATACAAGCACTGCTTTTGCTGCAGGTTTAGCAGCTTTTTATCAAAAAATTCCTTTAGGTCATGTAGAAGCAGGACTTAGAACTGACAATTTATTCAATCCTTATCCAGAAGAAGCTAACAGAAGGCTAATTTCTCAAATTACTCAGTTACACTTTGCACCAACGTCTTTAGCTGTAGAAAATTTGAAAAGTTCTGGAGTTTTAGGTGAAGTGTATTTGACAGGGAACACAGTTATTGATGCACTTTTAAATGTTGCAGCGAAAAAACCTGCTTGTAAGATACCAGGTTTAGAATGGGATAAATATCGCGTTTTACTTACAACGGTTCATCGTCGAGAAAATTGGGGTGAACCATTACAAGATATTGCTCAAGGTTTTTTACAAGTACTAGATAAAAATCCCGATACAGCTTTATTATTACCTTTACATCGTAATCCTACGGTTAGAGAACCTTTACAAGAACTTTTAGGCAATCATCCCCGAATATTTTTAACAGAACCTTTAAACTATGGCGAGTTAGTTGGAGCAATTATGCGATCGCATCTTCTCTTAACTGATTCTGGTGGTTTGCAAGAAGAAGCACCCAGTTTAGGAAAACCAGTTTTAGTTTTGAGGGAGACAACGGAAAGACCAGAAGCTGTGAATGCTGGTACAGCTAAACTTGTTGGGACTCAACCAGAGACAATTGCAATGAATGCAACTGAATTATTGAGTAATTCTACTGCTTATGAGGCTATGGCTAATGCTATTAATCCATTTGGTGATGGTTTAGCGTCGGAGCGAATTTTGCAAAGTGTCAGGAATTTTTTATAGGGTTATTTGGTAATTGGTAATTGGTAATGGGTAATAAGTAACAAGTAATGAGTAATGAGTAATGAGTAATTTATTACTCTTAATTTCTGACTTCTGACTTCTGACTTCTGATTTCTGACTCCTGACTCCTGACTTCTGACTTCTGCTCGCTCGTTAGAGCGCGGTCTGTCCTGACTTCTGACTTCTGACTTCTGATTTCTGACTCCTGACTTCTGACTTCTGACTTCTGGCTCCTGACTCTTACTAACAATTAATTTGATTATTGTTCTAATATATACATTTTTTCCGAGCAAAATTATGTAAAATTTTGTAGGGTAACAGCAGCGCTATTACCCCACAAGCAAACTATATTTCATTCAGTTGAGAATTGCTTTAAGCAATTGTCTATGAATTCATTACTAGGCTTGGTACCTGCTCCTGTGGTTCTTCTTCAGGCAGACCAAGTGTCGAGCGATATAATTTTATATACTGCTCGGCAGATTGATGCCAACTGAAGTTTTCACTCATGCCACGTTTTTGGAGTTCTTGCCATTTCTCCTGATAGCGGAAGCCTTCCCAGGCTCTAATCATACAGGTGAATAAATCCAGTGGTTCGTAGCGGTCAAAGCAATAACCCGTACCTAAGTTATTTCTTGGGTCATGATGGGATACTGTATCTACTAGTCCCCCTGTACGACGGACGATAGGTACGCAACCATAACGTAGGGCTAACATTTGACTGATTCCACATGGCTCAAAACGACTAGGCATTAAGAAAGCGTCAGAACCAGCATAAATTCGACGGGCGATCGCATCGCTGTAAAGTAGATATGTTGCCATGCGTCCGGGATAGCGAGATGCCATTTCCCATAACTGGGTTTCGTAGGAACGTTCTCCAGTACCTAATAAAACTAATTGGGCATCACTATAAGCCATGAAGCGATCGAGAACTTGTAAGATTAAATCAATCCCCTTCTGTTCTACCAATCGCGACACAATACCAATTAAGAAGGCGTTTGAATTAATTTCTAAACCAACTTCTTCTTGGAGAGCAATTTTATTTGCCTGACGTTTGTCTAAGGTATCAACACTGAAGTTTTGGGCAATCTGCTGGTCGGTTTCGGGATTATATAATTCCGTATCGATACCATTAATAATTCCCGATAACTTACCGCTAATAAATGACAGTAAGCCTTCTATGGTTTCTCCATATTCAGGTGTCTTGATTTGTTCGGCGTATGTTGGTGATACCGTATTTACCCGATCTGCAAACTGTACGGCAGCTGCCATGGTGTTATGTCCTTGCATGTACCAAGGGCACCAGGTAATTTTCTGTAAATACCAACTCCATGGACCTTGATAAGCCAAGTTATGAATCGTGAAAACGCTGCTGATATCTGGAGATTGATGCATCCAAACAGGAAGCATCCCCGTGTGCCAATCATGACAGTGAACGATTTGTGGCTTCCAGTAATTCCAACAAAATTCTGCTGCACCATTGGCAAATAGAGTAAACCGCCAATCTTCATCGTCACCAAAATAAATTCGACGCGGCCAAAATGCTGGATGCCCGAATAAATATAATGGCACATCAGTACCAGGCAGAACAGTTTCATAAACTGCAAAATCCTGGAACATGGCGTATCCATGCCAAACAGGTTCGGAAGGAGTTTCCATTTTGTCTGGCAAAAAACCGTAATAGGGCATGAATATCCGCACATCATGCCCCATTTGTCTCAGAATTTTTGGTAGTGCCCCTACAACATCGCCCATGCCCCCAACTTTAGCAATGGGAGCAGCTTCTGCTGCCACAAATAATATACGCATAGTTTCCTGTAGTTTCCCTATTCTGCCCTATGAAAGTAAATGTAACCCAGGGAAAACCCAGGTGCTATATTTCGCGTCTATTAGAACTGTTGTCCAACGGAAATACTTATTTGTTATATCTAAGCACATCTGTTGACACAATAATTCAAGCACCTCGTTGAATTTGGGCAAAAATTTCATTTAAGATTTCTTGAGCGCCCTGTTGCCGCAATTTTTCTGCAAGCTCAGTACCAATGCTTTCTGGGTCTTCTGTAGAACCAGTAACAATATCTTTAACGATTTTCTTACCATCAACACTAGCTACGATACCTGTCAAAGTTAAGCGATCGCCATCCAATTCGCTGTTAACTCCGATGGGTACTTGACAGCCACCTTCAAGATCCCGCAAGAAAGCTCTTTCTGCTAAACAACGATCGCGAGTTGTATTATGCTCGATGGCTTTGAGAAGGGAAATGACTTCTTGGTCACCAGCACGGCATTCAATGCCTAGTGCACCTTGTCCGACTGCGTGAAGAGAAACTTCTTTAGGCAAAATTTGATGAATGCGATCGCCCATTCCTAGACGTTGCAAACCAGCGGCAGCCAAAATCAAGGCGTCATATTCACCTGCGTCTAATTTTGCTAGGCGGGTGTTAAGGTTTCCGCGTACATCTTTAAATGCTAGATGGGGAAACTTATGACGTAATTGAGCTAGTCTTCTAAGAGAAGATGTACCAATTACTGCACCTTCTGGTAAGGTATCAATTTGCTTATCTTTGTACTTGGTATGTACTACTAAAGCATCAGCAGGATTTTCCCTTTCAGTAATTGCTGCTAATGCCAATCCTTCAGGCAAAGTAGTTGGCAAATCTTTGAGGGAGTGCACGGCAAAGTCAATCTCCCGATTCAGCATTCCAACTTCTAATTCTTTTGTAAATAATCCCTTATCGCCGATTTTAGCCAGCGCGACATCGAGAATTTTGTCACCTTGAGTTGACATGGTGTGAACTTCAAAGTTCATCTCGGGGAAAGTGGTTGCAAGTTCCTTTTGTACCCAACGAGTTTGAACCAGAGCTAATTGACTTTTGCGAGAACCGATGCGAATAGTACGCCTAGCAGTAGAAATAACTGATGTCATAAGGAAATATGTCGAATCAGGAGATAATTTCACTGGATCTAGACTACCTTAGTAAGTGACCTTTCTGGGGTGAAATTTTTCCATTTTCGTCAAGTTTATTGTTTTCTTTAAGTTACATTTTTTCAATAAGTTTTGTGACGGAAAAACTAAATAATAACTTTCATGAATTTATTTTTTCTTTGCCGGAAGCAGCTGTTATATTTATGGCTATTTGTAAATACTTAGATGAAAGTTATACGATTGAAAATTTGCAATATCTATGAATAACTAATAGGAAAGAAGAGTAAAAATTTTTGCCAATATATATGCGTTAATTGATGACGACAATCATTTCAATTTTTATTGCTAATATATATTTAATTTAATTAAGAGAAAGAATTTTAAAATCATTTATAAGAGATGTAAGTATTAGTTTTTAAGAGTTTTTCATTTAGTTCTATATATTTATAGTCTTTGCTGTTCAGCGATTAATTGATATTTTTAGGCTGACATATTTTTTTGTTTATGATTATTTAGCCTTTGGATAATTTAATCCTAGGTAAATATTTTTACCAACTAAAACAGCGCATCATACTGGCTGAATTCAGGCAAAGAATAGTTAACTTATGTAAAGCATAAATACACAAGAATACATAAGTTTATTTGGTTTCGTTGGTCAGTTGTCATACATTAACTTTAATTAAAATTCTTTAAGCAAGCTTCACAAGTAGTACAAAAACACTAATCAAAGTAACATTAAGTTTTGAATCACGATTTGAATTTACTTATTGAATTTAATTATTTTTGCCCCTGCGTTCTTAAAGAATTTTTTCTGATTGAAGTAAGAATTTCTCTGGATGAAGAGTGTTTGCTCTATATTTTTTTGTGATGAATGTTACGGCATATAGATGTATAAGTCTATGTATAGCGGTTGCTTAGCAACTTCTAGATCCGACTCGATACTGTTTCAATTATGCTGTGAACGTGATGTAATAAATAATTTATTAGACTAAATTCCCTCTTTATTAGTTGAGAACTTGTATATCTTTAATTTAAAGAGAGATTAATAATTAATACATAAAATATAAACTTAATTGTTCTACGTAAATAGCACGATTTATTGATATTAAACATACAAACATATTTCATGCTTAACAGCGAACAGTGATAAGTATCACTTGAGTATAAGCCACAGATCGCTTCACCTATTTGTTTGTATAAACTAGACTTACTAAAAGATAAAACTTTTTTATGAGTCAAATTTATTATATAATTGATACCAAGAGGTGGTAAGAATTACGATGTTAGAAAAATTGTTGCTAGCCCTTAGCCTCACTTTTGCTCTTAACTTATTTGTCAAAATCGGTTGGCCTGCTCCTAAAAATATTGGTGATAAAATTAACTCATCAGTACCTGCTATCGTGATTTTGACCCAGAGGAGCAACTGAAAGGTTATTCGGCTTAAATAAGATCTATATATTTAGAACAAGTTTGTTTTTGACTTGTTGTTTCTCCTAAAAAATAAGAAAAGGTTAGAAGACAAATATATTTGAACTCTAATCTTGCTTATATGTCCCCTGAGCCCCAATAAATTAGGGGTTTTTGGGTGATAATAAATTTTTAGTTTTATTTGCTTATTTTTATTGGCGTATTTTTATTTGTATGGGTAGCTTTTTAATTTTTCCTATTTTATAGGATATTCAAGCTTTAGGATTAACACTACCACGCCCAGAAGAAGTGAGTTTTGTGCTCCAAGGCTATAAGAATTTAATAACTTCTAATTCTAAAATTTGGAGTGGTGCGTTACGCGATGCTAACAGCACCCTACTTTTGTACTTTAATTTAATCCAAATTTCTTAGATACAAGCTTCAGATATCTTAGGATTACATTCTGCTGAGCCATGTAGTAACTACTTCACGGTAGAGTCTACAGGATTGAACTGATCCTCGAATAATACATCTTTGAAGAATATATCTTCAGTCAATATCGCTTGTGAGCATTTGTTATGAAGATGGGCTAAGCTAAAGTATCAATTTTTATGCAAAGAAGTTGAGTACTTACGAAAATATATTGTTATGCTGATGATGAGTAATCGAGTTTTAGCTACGGCTATATTTGGCTTCATAATAACCTTTGCCACAGATGCACAAGCAGCTAACCCCCAACACCTGAGACAGTTAATAGCAACTAAAGAATGTCAAGAATGTGACTTAAGTGGTGCTGGCTTAGTGAGAGCAGATTTAAGAGGAGCGAACCTGAGGGGAGCTAACTTAAGTGGAGCTAACCTCAGTCGTGCAAACCTCAGTGGTGCAGATTTAACTGGAGCAAATTTGAGTGCTACCGGTTTATTTGGTGTTAACCTGAGTGCTGCTAAACTTACTGGAGCAAATTTACTGGGTGCTGACTTAAGAAATACCTACCTGATGAATGCAGATTTGGCGGGTGTAGATTTAAAAGGAGTAAACCTGCAAGGAGCAGTTGGGATTCCTTTACAAAGTGCTCAACCCAAGCAGTTTTATGCTTGGGGAGTAGCAGCAGCAGAACAGGGTAATCAACAACAAGCAATTGATTATTTCGAACAAGCGATCGCTGCAAAACCAGATTATGCTGGAGCTTATCTCGCTCGTGGAATTGCTCGCTATCAAATATTTGACCGTAAGGGAGCATTCGAAGATGCGAAGTTAGCGGAGAAAATGTTTACATCCCAAAATAATCAACAAGGTTTGATAACTGCTCAAGCTTTTATTCAAGAACTTCAAGCTCCTTTAGAACCAAAGATTAATAAAGGAAAACCAAGTTTTACAGATTTTGTCGGTAGTTTAGGCTCTGTGTTACTTCAATTTCTACCATTTTAATTATTTATGATTTTTCAATTTTCATTTATCATTTCCTCCATATCTAATCCCCCAATTCCCAATTCCCAATCCCCAACATGACTATTTCTGATGAATTATGGTCTGCAAATCAAGATTTAGCACAAGCTTGCTTAGAACATCCATTTGTTCAAGGAATTGGTGATGGTAGCCTAGAACAACACAAATTTGCTTATTATGTTGGGCAAGATGCTTTCTTTTTAGAAGCTTTTGCCCGTGCTTATAGTATTGCAGCTGCTAAAGCACCGAATTGGGAAGGATTTACGATTTTTCATGCTTTAACTACGGGTGTATTAGACGAACTAAAATTACATGAAAGTTATGCAGCTAAATGGGAAGTGGATTTAGATTCTGTAAAACCCACAATCGCTACCCGTCGCTATACAGATTTTTTGCTTGCAACTGCTTGGGGTCAGGATATAGGTGTAACTGCTGCTGCTATGTCTCCTTGCATGGTTTTATATAGTTTTTTAGGTACGGAGTTATCTTTTAGGGAAGGTGATGCTCCTGATAACCCCTATAAAGATTGGGTTCAAACCTACAGTAGTTCTGATTTTCAGCCCTTAGTAAAGCAGTTAGAAAATTTAGTCGAAACTTATGTCGGTGATTCAGCTTTAGTAAATTCTACTTACCGTTATGCAATGTTATGTGAATGTGAGTTTTTTCAAGCAGCTTGGGAAGTTAGGTAAATGTCTTAAATAATCTAGTAATTTAATGTGGGTTACATTAATTCAATGAAACGCTTATTAATGGGTGCTTTAAGCAGGTAAAAACTGTCAGAATTCTACCCTTACTTCATATAAATTTTTATTAAAAAAAGAATTTGTCCCGAGTTTGTCATTTTTTATGGATATGTTTATATATAAGCTCAGGAAATCAAGCCCAGAGTTGCAGTATCAATTCTCAGAATAAACCTTTATTCAAAAGGGTTTCCTTATAATAATCCTTATAGGGAATATCCTTTTCAAACAGTTAATTATGTTAAAGGTATCTTACTTGAGATTTAGTGTATCTGTTCAAATAATTCGGAACTACAAAGAGAGGGATTAAACCATGAACAATAACATTCAATGGAAAAATTCAGTTAATGATATCCAATGGGATGGTCTAATGGTTGAAGAATTTCATCTAAAAGAGCAGACTGCTGCAGTCAATAATGGGAATTTGAATCTGCAATTGTGGCGCATTTTATTTTTGTTAACACTTGGTCTTTGTGTTTTTAATAATTTCTAATATCTTCTATAACGCCCTTGATGTCGTGCTTTCAGCCTGATAGAGTCACTACTAAAAACTTTATAAGCGGCAATTTTTCCTTCTAAAATTAATTTCAGTTATTACCCTAAGATTCACCCCATATTTTGGTCTATCTGACATTATCGTTGCTAAAAGTGTCACAAAATATATTCCTTTAATTTAAGGAAAATATTTCGAATAAATCAGTTATGAGAAATTAGTTCTAAAAAATTAATTTCAATAAATTTACTTTCAAGAAATTCACTTAAAAAATCTAGGCGCTCACATGCGCCTAGAATAAGATAGGATTTTTGAGAGTGTTAAGGGAGCAATCAAACGAATTGTGCAGATGAAATTTTTTCCCGATTATGGGGTGTACTAAAATCAATTTGAGGACCGACGGGTACAATTGCAGTGGGATTAATTGAACCGTGACTTTGATAGTAATGTCCCTTAATATGTTTTAAGTTTACCGTATCGGCAATTTTGGGAATTTGGTAAAGTTCGCGGGTATAAGCCCAAAGATTTGGATAGTCTACTAACCTTCGCAGGTTACATTTGAAATGTCCTACATAAACTGGGTCGAAACGTAGTAAAGTCGTAAAAAGTCTCCAGTCTGCTTCTGTAATTTGGTTTCCGGTTAGATAACGATGAGTTGATAAACGTTCTTCTAACCAATCTAAAGTTTCAAATAAAGGATAAATTGCTTCTTCGTAAGCTTCTTGAGTAGTAGCAAAGCCAGATTTATAAACACCATTATTGACTGTGTGATAGATGCGGTCATTTAAAGCGTTAATTTCTTCCCGCAAAGCTTCTGGATAGTAATCACCGGTTACAGCACCAAGATTATCAAAAGCACTGTTAAACATCCGAATAATTTCGGAAGACTCGTTATTAACAATCGTGTTAGTTTTCTTGTCCCATAAAACCGGTACTGTAACGCGTCCGGTAAAAGATGGATTTACTTTAGTATAAATTTGATGGAGAAATTGAGCATGATTAATTGGATCGGGGATGGTTCCTTCTCCTGAATCAAAAGTCCAACCATGTTCTCCCATAAACCAATGGACTACAGATACTGAAATCATTTCCTCTAATCCCTTGAGTGCTCTAAAAATTAGAGTGCGATGTGCCCAAGGACAAGCGTAGGATACATAAAGATGGTAGCGTCCCGCTTCAGCTTTAAAACCGCTAGAACCATCTGCTGTAATCCAGTTGCGAAATTGCGAATTTTGTCTGACGAATTTACCACCGGTTTTTTCTGTGTCGTACCAGCGATCGTGCCAAACTCCATCAACTAATAGTCCCATGGAAGATGCTCCTTTTAATTAGAGTGTTGAATATTTTGATAAAGCAGAAACATAACTTTTAGCCAAAATTAATTTCTGGAGACGTACCGTGGTACGTCTCTACATAATTTTTGAAGATGTTTTTGACTATTAGGCTCCGTAGTAATAACGTTCCTCTACAACTTTCCCATCTTTCCACACTTGAATACAGGCTTGATTATAAGTACGCTTACCCCATTCACTGTGGGTATAGTCGAGAAACCATTCTGAAATAATCAAATTATCTGCATAAGCCACATTTTTTACCTCTGCACCTCGAAATTCAGATAGCTTAGAAAAAAAATCTAACTCTCGCTGACGATTGGCTTCTTTTCCTATAGTTGGAGGATTACCATTTTCTTGCATTACTACATCTTCTGCGTAGTATTTCTCAAATGCATCCATTGCTTTACCTTGAAGTACTAGGTTTTGGATGTCTTCAAATGCAACTTTCAAATCAGTACTCATAAATACCTCGCTAACTGTTGGTGTTTGTAAATTTAGTAAGTAAATGTTTTGGGACAAAGCTATTTGTCACGCTATGGTTTCAAAACTTTTTAGCTTCAAAACTTCATGCACTCAAAGCATCTAAGTAGGGTTCTGGAAAAGCACGACCTAAAGAACGCAGACTTTCCCTATCATGTAAAAATAGTTCAAATATAGATATTCTAAATACAAACTATTTGCTAGGTATCGACATAACTGAGATTATTTTTTCGCTGCATTGTTTTTTGACAAGAATAAAGATTTTACATTCTTGTTCGCAATCGCCTCTGACAAAGAGATTTCAAAGCTCAAGCACCCAAAGTTTTAAGCATAAAGGGTACAACTTAAAATAATCTAAGTTTATAAAAACGGTGTTTAGCCAGAATTGTTTCAATCCATATAGTTTGAACTCGAACTATCTCTAAAGCTAAGTTAACAAAAAGTAGTTTGAGTGTCAACTATCTATCTAAAAACTTTTTTCGCTCTCAAAAGCGTTGCGCAATCTCGCCAGTAGAACTCGCAAAAGTTCCAATTCAGAGGGGTCGAGGCGCTCGAAGCATTCTTTGAGGTAAGCAATATGAACAGGAAATACGCGATCGAACATTTTCTCGCCTTCGAGGGTAAGTACGATTAGAAAGCTGCGGCGATCGCTTTCAACGACTTGGCGATAAACTAAGTTTTTGCGTTCTAGTCGGTCGATGACACCGGTCAGGGTACCTTTGGTAACTAAGGTTTTTTCGGCAAGTTCGGTCATAGTCATACCCTGTGTATTACCCAAGGTGGCGATGACGTCAAATTGACAGGTAGTCAAACCGAGTTTGCGAATGTGGGCGTCTGCATAAGAAGCAAATGCTTGATATGTGGCCGCCAATTCACGCATTGTGGGAATGAAAGATGCTTTAGGTGGTTTATTTTGCTCGCTTACCATTAAAGTTGTGGCGATGAATTCATATTAAGTTAGATAATCTAAGTATAAACAATATTTGATTTCAATCCCTTAAATTTTTATCTTGCAACCGAATGCGATAACACGCCATAAAAATAAAGGGACTTCCAACCTATTCTACAACTTCAGGAGCTCCCTTAGAAGCAAGATAAACCTTTACACCTGGGAGGAATTGAGAATTGTCCCCTTTGACAATAAAATCAACTAATTCATTTTGAACTGTGTATTTCTCCAAACCAATAGCACACGGAACTTCTGGAACAGCAACAGTAACTCCTATCCCACTTAGGGCGATCGCAGTTCCAATAATAAAGCTCCATTTAGTATAGTTAAACGGCATAGTGACACTTCATTATAATTTCTTCGTATATTATTACTAACTTTCAGCGCTAAACTATCAACTATCAAGCAATGCTTCTGAAAATTAAATTTGTACTAACAACCATCAACCGATCGCAGAATAACTGACAACTGTCAACCAACTTTCTGATACTCTGAGTATTCAGAGAGGAGAAGCCCTAGAGGAATCTAAATGTCAGAAAATTTGAGAAGTCGAGCAATTACACAAGGTTCAGAAAGAACACCAAATCGCGCCATGCTCCGCGCAACTGGTTTTGGTGATGGAGATTTTACTAAACCCATCGTGGGAATTTCCAATAGTTTTAGTACGATTACCCCTTGCAATATGGGGATAAACCAGTTAGCTCAAAGAGCAGAAACTGGGATTCGGGAAGCTGGGGGAATGCCCCAAATGTTCGGTACCATTACCGTAAGCGATGGTATTTCCATGGGTACTGAGGGTATGAAATATTCCTTAGTATCGCGGGAAGTTATTGCTGACTCCATTGAAACAGCTTGTACTGCTCAAAGCATGGATGGTGTTATAGCTATCGGTGGTTGCGATAAAAATATGCCTGGTGCAATGATTGCCATTGCAAGGATGAATATTCCGGCTGTGTTTGTTTATGGTGGGACGATTAAACCGGGACATCACGACGGACGCGACTTAACTGTTGTCAGTGCTTTTGAGGCTGTTGGTGCTTACAAAGCTGATAAAATTGACGATAAAGAATTATTAGAAATCGAACGTAAGGCTTGTCCTGGGGCTGGTTCCTGTGGTGGAATGTTCACTGCAAATACCATGTCTTCTGCTTTTGAAGCCTTGGGAATGAGTTTACCCTATTCTTCGACAATGGCTGCAGAAGATGCAGAAAAAGCTGACAGCACGGAAAAATCAGCATTTTTCTTAGTAGAAGCCATCCGCAAACAAATTTTACCCCGCCAAATCATTACTCGTAAATCTATAGAAAATGCTATTTCGGTAATTATGGCGATTGGTGGTTCTACCAATGCAGTCTTACACTTTTTAGCGATCGCTCGCGCTGCTGGTGTGGAACTTACCCTAGATGATTTTGAAACTATTCGTACCCGGGTTCCGGTTTTATGTGACTTAAAACCCAGTGGGAGATATGTGGCTACGGATCTACACAAAGCTGGTGGAATTCCCCAGGTAATGAAAATATTGCTGGAACATGACCTATTACATGGGGACTGTTTAACTATTACCGGTCAAACTGTGGCTGAAGTTTTAGCAGACGTACCTGCAGAACCATCAAGTAATCAAGATGTAATTCGTCCTTGGGATAATCCCATGTATAAGCAAGGACACCTCGCCATTTTGAAAGGTAATTTAGCACAAGAAGGTGGCGTTGCCAAAATTACTGGGGTGAAAAATCCCAAAATTACTGGTCCTGCGCGGGTATTTGAATCGGAAGAAGATTGTTTAGATGCAATTTTAGCCGGCAAAATTAAAGCTGGTGATGTAGTTGTTGTCCGTTATGAAGGACCAAAAGGTGGTCCGGGAATGCGGGAAATGTTAGCCCCAACTTCGGCGATTATTGGTGCTGGTTTGGGTGACTCTGTTGGATTAATTACTGATGGACGTTTTTCTGGTGGTACCTATGGTTTGGTGGTCGGTCACGTTGCTCCAGAAGCAGCAGTTGGCGGTACTATCGCCCTTGTAGAAGAAGGTGATTCCATTACAATTGATGCTACAGCACGTTTGTTGCAATTAAATATATCCGATGAAGAATTAGAACGTCGTCGGGCAAATTGGAAGTCGCGATCGCCACGTTACAATACAGGAGTATTAGCAAAATATGCCAAATTAGTATCTTCTAGTAGCTTGGGAGCTGTAACCGATTTGGATCTGTTTTAAATTAAAATTTAACTAGTAATCCGCCACAAAATAATGGCAGATTATAAATCAATAATTTCTTGTAGAGAGACGCGACATGTCGCGTCTCAGATGACTATGACATATCCACCCGCTCCTTGGCGACTTCAAGGCTTTGCTATTCAAAGTTTAAATTTAGTCGATAGTAAAGTCGCAAAAGATTTTGTCCCATCGCAATTAGAAATTGTTTCATTCTTACCAGGAAAAACCTTGGGAGGAATTTATATCTCTTCCTATAAACCAGGTTCGTTAGTGGAATACAACGAATTAATAGTTGTTCCAGGATATGTCCGGTATCAAGGGAAAACAGGATTTTGGATTTCTCATATTTATGTTGACAATGAAGATTCAGTTGCTGGGGGTAGAGAAATTTGGGGATTACCCAAAGAAACGGCTGAATTTAACTGGGAGAAAGAGAGCGTTAGAATCTATCAAGGTCAGGACTCTCAAGGTAACAATGAATTATGCTATCTAGAATATCATCAAGGATTATTTAATTTATCTACATGGTGGGAACCAGAAGTCAGTGGTAATTGCTTTAGTAGTTTGGGTTCGGATTTACTATTTTTTACTAGTCAATTTAAATCTAAAATCGCTTTGCTCAAATCTAATTTAGAAATTCCGACTTCCAGCCCATTTGCACCTTTAAATTTAGGTAAACCTATTTTAACTTTAAATTTACAGGATTTAGAATTAGTTGCTGGTGTACCGAAAACTATCAAAAATACTGAACCCCAGACACAAATACACAAAACAGAAAATATATAAAAATATAAATATATAATTGTTAATTTTTAAACCTGATAGTCGAGATTGGTGGAGTAAAATTTTATGTCTCAGGATACTAACGAAGTATTAATTTTAGAAGAAGGACAAACCCCACCACCAGGAACAAAAAGTCCCCCAAGAAAGCCCCAGTGGTACGACACTTTTACCTATATTAATAACCCAGATAAATTTTGCCGTCATAACCTAGAAAAGTATGGACCAATTTTTTGTACGGGTGTTTTTGGTGGTACAACTATTCTCGTTGGTTCTGCAAAAGCAATTCAAATGGTATTTAATGGTGACTTAAAGTATACCGAGATTGCTTTACCCAGCACCACTATGGATATGTTTGGCGAGTATAGTTTGTTTCAACGACCTGATTTACATCGCCAACGTAAAAGTGCTTTAAGACCTGGTTTAACTGGTCGCTTATTAGAAGGTTATGTTTCGCATATCAATAACGTAGTTAGAAATGGTTTAACACAATGGGATATTTCTCAAAGTATTGGGATTTATCCAGCAGTAGAAAAAATCTGCTTTAATGTTCTGACTCCTTTGTTGTTGGGAGTCAAATTAGATGATACCGATCCAAAAAGTTTTGCAGGTTTACCTATATCTAGTCAGATAGAACTAAAAGCTTTATATAAGACTTATTTTGATGGTTTCTATGGCTTATTGAAATGGGAATCACCCTTAACTGCTTATGGTAGAGGCATTAAAGCACGGAGACAACTGCTAGAGTTTATGCGTGCAGTTATGAAGCAAAGACGAGAAAAAGCTATCGATCCAACAAGTGACTTTTTAGGGATGATGCTTGCAGAACAGCAGGAGAATCCCGATGGTGTCTTTAGCGATACTTTAGTTGAAAACCAATGTCTGCTACAGTTATGGGCTTCCCATTACGAAATTTCAGGTTTAGTATCATCCCTGATTTATCAGTTAGGACAATACCCCCAGGTACTCAAAAAGCTACGGGAAGAACAAGCTCAATTAAACGATAAACAAAGTAATTCCCATAGCTTTTCGCCAGAACAAATCAAGCAGATGGTATTTTTGGAAGCAACTATCAAGGAAACTCTGCGAACTTTACCACCTAGTTCCACTGCAAACCGTCGTCTTACGAAGTCGGTAGTTTTAGATGGAGTACTGTACCCTCAAAATTCTACTATCATTGCCGAACCGCGAATAGCACACATCATGCAGAAACATTTTAGTAATCCAGAAAAATTTGAGCCAGAATGTTTTTTCGCACCAAAGAATGAAGGTAAAATGTACGAATTTATTCCTTTTGGTGGTGGCGTACATGCTTGCTTAGGCGCACAAATGGCAATGGTAATAACAAAAATTTTTGCTTCACATCTCATAAATTTATTTAACTGGCGATCGCCTGGAGAAGCCTCATTTGTACAGTTTCCCTTAAAGAAACTCAAAGATAATTACCAAATTAACCTGCAAAATTATTCGAGTTCTACTTAAACTTTTGTTTTCAAACAATATTTTCAATCTTAAAAAAATCGTTTATTTCTAGGTGTTAGGTAAACAATGAAAGCAAAACATATCATAAACTTCCATAAAGGAACGAGTTTTCTGTTTATTTTAGGACTAATGGTGATATATCAAAACTTTACCATTGGACCTTGGATTTATTTAGCTTTGCACGGTACTTATGGGATAATGTGGCTTCTTAAAGACCGTATATTTCCCGATAAACAATGGGAATTAGAAATTTCAATTCCTCAGGGGTTCGGGATATTAATTCTCATCAGTTTATATTGGGTCGCTCCATTTATTTTGGTTAGCAGTGGTTCGGAGCCTTCAACACCGTTAATTGCGGCTGCTGTCTGTGTTAACTTATTAGGGGTATTGTTGCATTTTGGTAGCGATGCACAGAAACACTACACCCTAAAATATAAATCGGGACTAATTACAGAAGGATTTTTTGCTCGCTGTCGCAATCCCAACTATTTAGGAGAAATCCTTACTTATACTAGCTTTGCGATGTTGGTTCAAAGTTGGATTCCTTTTGGTATTTTGGGCTTTTTCGCATCAATAGTATTTATTCCCAATATGCTTAAAAAAGATAAATCACTTTCCCGCTATCCAGAATTTGAGGAATATAAAGCTAATTCGGGATTAATTTTACCTAAATTATTTGGATTTGGAACTGGTACTTCAACTCAAATCTCAACAACAGCAAATATATCTCAAGAAAATCGTTAATTTAATTATTTTGTAAAAGCAAGACTTAATCAGCTTTACAACAGTTTAAAAGAGGTCTATCTGCTAAGTTTTCAAGTTCTTAGGACTGGAGCAAAGTAGCCCATTTTTCTAATAGTAATATACTGAAAAAAACCTAAGTCTTATAGGTGCTAGAAAATAAAGTTATCACCAAAAATTAATGCATTTTATCAGTGAGAGAAAGTAATATGCCAGTAGTTCTGATCAAAGGTATTTTCAAACCTGCTGCTGGTATACCTGACGGTGATACGATTCGATTTGCTCCATTCGATCCATCTCTTCTACTAAGGTTAGAAATAAAAAGTAAAAATCCCCGTATAAACTCAAATAATGGCACAATTTCCCTACGCTACGAAGGAATTGATGCTTTAGAAAAAGATGCTGTTGAATCCTTTGCTTCTCAAGCTACCACAACTAACCTAAAGTTATTAGGTTTAAAAGGAGTAAATGATGAAACTGAAGGTTATATACTTGCTAGCCACATTGGAACTAATGGTAGACCAATTTCCTTTGTATTTTCTGGGACAACAGATGAGAAGGATGGTTCCAGAATATTCCTCGATCCAGAAAGAATGAAGGATAGTGTCAACTACAAACTATTGAAAATTGGCTTAGTGTATCCATTATTTTATGATAATCTTTTTCCCGAATTGAGAGAGACATTGGCTTCGACAACAGCTTCAGTACGAGAGTCGGGGTTAGGAATTTGGCCTAAAGACAGAACAAAAAAAGGTGCAACCTGGAGAGGTGCTCGTTCTTTGGCAAAACTTCCACCAATATTTCCTAAATTGTGGCGCAGATTAGAAAACTATACCCAAGTTCGTGATTTTAAACATCGTTGCGCAACCTTAAGGTATTTTCAGGAATATTTACAAACAAAGCACGATCGCATTTTTATTGTTTCTGAATCTAGATTTACTAGTTTGGCTCGCATTGTGGCGATCAATCGTAATAAAATTAGTCTTTCCTATTTACCTGAAGATTTAGTATTTCAGAGGATGCTTTAAAAGTAGGGTATATTTGAATGAAGAACTCGACAGTATTCAGTCTTTTTTCGGGAATTCCAATCAATAAAAAATAAATCTTCAATAATGATAATAATTCTTTTGAAGAGAGGGAATTGATGCACCCTTCCCTCTCCTAGTCTTTTGTAGTAATTTTAGATGACTAAGGGCTGTGTTTATTATCCTGCATAAATCTTAGGGCTTATGGCAAGATAAAATTTCTATCTCTAAAAGTTTCTATCTCTAAAAGAGCCGCACCCTTAAAATTTCTAATTACCCATTACCCATTACCCATTACCAATCATCATGCTTTTTTAGGCACAAAAACCACAACAGTTGCAATCAAAGCAGAAAATATTAAATGACTGACAATTAAAGGTAAATAATGATTGCTACCACTGATTTCATAATGAATCCAAAAGTGTAGTAAATCAAATGGTTCAACAGTGTCTTTTAAGGCTCTGTAGTGATGAGATGCTAGTCCTAATGGTAATGATATAAATAAAAGAAAAGACCCACCAAATAAATTTGCTAATAACCACCACTTAGCTTTTTTATAACTCTTTCTCAGAATCCACCATTGGGCAACTCCTGCGAATGGAATACTAATGGGTAACGTTAATAGTCCATTAACGAAAATTGCTCCTAATATTTTATGACTAACTGGTACGTTATGGATGTAAAGAACAAATAATAAACCACCAATTGCGCCGCTCAAAGTACTGACGGCTAACCAATTTTTAAAACGAGAATCTTTGAAAGCAAATTTCTGAAAACTAGCGAGTAAAGCACCGCCAAATGCTGCTCCTAAGACAATTCCAACAAAAGAAGCAAACCAATGAAACGAAAAAGATTTGAGGGGGATAAAAAAGAAGAGTAATGCAATTAGAGTACTTGCTACCATACTTATTAATAAAATAATAGTATGACCTATAAGCACCGATAACCAAGACAAAATCAATTTTGTCGATTTTAATAACATATTTTTTCATTCACAACAACAAAACAACACAAACGAAAAATGACCCCATAAAAATGTCAGTAAAAACTGTTGGTTGTTAGTTGAAGAATCCCATTTTAAGGATTTTAGTTTATTTCAAAATTGGTAATTGGTAACTGGTAATTGGTAATTAGTAATTTCTAATTAGTAATGGGTAATTGTTAATATCGATAATCTAAATATCAAATCAACAATTACCCATTAAAAACTATTCGTCCAAAAAACTATCAGTCCGAAGAAAATATAAATCCATGTACTTTATACACAGTTCATACTGTTGACCGATATAATATCACTTATTGTGAATATGCTTCCATTGGCAAACAAGAACAAACAAAGTTGCGATCGCCAAATGCTGCATCAATCCGACTTACGCTAGGCCAAAATTTGTTATCTTTTGTCCAAGGTGCGGGATAAGCTGCTTGTTCGCGGGAATATGGATGATTCCACTCACCAATAATTAAACTTTCGGCAGTATGTGGTGCGTTTTTCAAGACGTTATTTTCAGTATCCACCTTACCTGCTTCAATTTCGGCAACTTCTTGGCGAATTGCAATCATGGCGTCGCAAAATCGATCTATTTCTTGTTTAGATTCGCTTTCAGTTGGTTCTACCATAATGGTACCGGCTACTGGCCAAGATACTGTAGGCGCATGGAAACCATAATCCATTAACCGTTTGGCTATATCGTCGATTTCTATTCCGGCTGATTTTTTCAGCGATCGCAAATCTAAAATGCATTCATGGGCGACTAACCCATTTTTGCCTTTGTATAACACGGGATAATGCTCTTGGAGTTTTTTAGCTATATAATTTGCATTGAGGATTGCAACCTTTGTCGCTTGGGTTAAGCCAGTTCCACCCATCATTGCAATATACATCCAAGAAATAACTAAAATGCTCGCACTACCCCAAGGTGCAGCAGAAACAGCACCCATTCCTTGCTCTCCACCCATTTCTACAACTGGATGTCCGGGAAGAAACGGAACCAAATGGGAAGCAACACCAATGGGACCCATTCCGGGACCACCACCACCGTGGGGAATACAAAAAGTTTTGTGGAGGTTGAGGTGACAAACATCTGCACCAATATTTCCGGGAGAACATAACCCAACTTGGGCGTTCATGTTCGCCCCATCCATGTATACCTGTCCCCCATGTTCGTGGACAATGGCACAGATTTCTTTGATTTTTTCCTCAAATACGCCGTGGGTAGAAGGATAGGTAATCATTAAAGCCGCTAGTTCTTGGCTATATTTTTCGGCTTTAGTCTTTAGGTCTGTGACATCAATATTACCTTCAGAATCACATGCGATCGCAACCACTTTCATCCCACACATAACAGCACTTGCAGGGTTTGTTCCATGTGCAGATGTGGGGATCAAACAAATTTTACGATGGGATTCGCCACGACTTTCATGGTATTGGCGAATGGCGAGCAAACCACTATACTCACCTTGAGCGCCAGAATTAGGTTGTAACGAGATTCCAGCAAAACCTGTGATTTCTGCTAACCATTCCTCCAGCTGTGTAAACAGAACTTGGTAACCCCGAGTTTGAGTTTGTGGTGCAAATGGATGAATATTACCAAATTCAGCCCAGGTGACAGGTATCATTTCTGCCGTCGCGTTTAATTTCATCGTACATGAGCCCAAGGGGATCATTGATGTTGTTAGTGACAAGTCTTTAGTTTCAAGCTTGTGCAGGTAGCGTAATAATTCAGTTTCTGAATGGTAGCTATTGAATACTGGATGGGTAAGAAATGGAGTATTGCGAGTTAAATTATGGGGAATAACTGACTTTAAGTTTTGAATTGAAGAATCAGTAAGTAATTCTTCAGAAGAGAAGGATTCGCAGTCGCTCTTGAGGGCAAATATTTCCCATAAGTCAATTAAATCTCGATTTGTTGTGGTTTCGTCTAAGGAAATGCCCACAGTATTATTATTAAATACCCGTAAGTTGACTTCACGAGCTTGGGAAGCTTCCAGAATGCTTTCTAAGGAGATTTTTCCTAAATCAACTTTTAAAGTATCGAAGAAATATTCGTTAACGATTTTATAACCGAGTTTTTGCAATCCTGCTGCTAAAATTTTGGTTTTTTGGTGGATATTTTCAGCAATTTGCTTTATACCTTTAGAACCATGATAAACAGCATACATGCTTGCCATTACAGCTAGTAATACTTGAGCGGTACAAATATTACTGGTAGCTTTCTCTCGGCGAATGTGTTGCTCGCGGGTTTGCAATGCTAAACGTAATGCAGTTTTGCCATTAACGTCTTTGGAAACACCAACAATTCTTCCCGGAACTTGGCGCTTATACTTCTCTTTGGTCGCAAAATAAGCAGCATGGGGTCCGCCATAACCAAGGGGAATTCCAAATCTCTGGGTACTACCGACAACGATATCAGCTCCAAATTCTCCTGGTGGTTTGAGTAAGGTTAAGCTGAGAAGATCGGCTGCGACAGTCACTAAAGCTTTTTGCTCATGTGCTTGCTCGATAAATTGAGCATAATCACAAACACTACCATCACTGGCAGGATACTGTAGGAGAGCACCAAAAATCGGTTGGGAAAAATCAAATTCTCTGTGGTCACCAATGATGATTTTAATACCTAAAGGTCTGGCCCGTGTCTGTAACACGGCGACCGTTTGGGGATGACAATCTTGGGAAACAAAGTAGGTATCAGATTTATTTTTACATACTCCGTAGCTCATGCTCATGGCTTCGGCTGCTGCTGTAGCTTCATCAAGTAAGGAAGCATTAGCAATTTCTAAACCTGTTAAATCGATGGTCATGGTTTGGAAATTTAACAGCGCTTCCAATCTTCCTTGAGCGATTTCGGGCTGATAGGGAGTATATGCAGTATACCAACCGGGATTTTCTAAAATATTACGTTGAATGACTGGTGGGGTAATACAATTGTAGTAACCCATACCAATAAAAGAGCGAAAAACTTGGTTTTTACCTGCAAGTTCTTTTAATTGAGCCAGTGCAGCATATTCACTTTGAGCTGCTGGTAATTTTAAAGAATGATGTTGTCTAATTGAAGGTGGTACTGTTTGCTCAATCAGGTCATTGAGGCTAGAAAGTCCCAGTACCTGTAACATTTTTTGGATCTCTTCAGGGGAAGGTCCAATATGTCTTGTGACAAAATTATCTGAGTTCTGGCTTCTGTCGTTTGGTATTTCTTGACTACCCGGCTTGGGGCGAGGCGCATTAATGACCACTAATTACTCTCCAGATACTACTACTTAATATTCACTCTAATTGTTTACATAAGTTCATTGTAAATTATTTACTTTTTCTGATTGTTTATATAGATTTCTAAATCATTACAGTATCGGAGCAAAAAGCCCACGGCTTCCAGTCGTGGGATGAATGGGTGCAGGTTACTAGATTTGGATTAAAGCAAGTCTGATCTGATATGAATTAGCCTTCACTGTACCTCTTGTATAGCTAAAACAAATGTATTGTCGTGCACCTAACACGACCTACAGCTGATATATATAAAGATGTTGACTTGAAAATGCAACGAAATCATCTGTGGCTAATCAAAATGAATGATGCATCTTTAAAGAGAACCCCTTTATTTGAGCCAATACAAGGACTTAAAGCGCGGTTCACGGGTTTTGGTGGTTGGGAAATGCCGGTACAATTTAGCGGGATTACCAAAGAACATGAAGCTGTGAGAAACTCTGCAGGGATGTTTGACATTTCCCATATGGGTAAATTTACGCTTCAGGGTAAAAATCTCATATCTCAACTCCAACGGTTAGTACCTTCAGATTTGAGTCGCTTGCAAGCCGGACAAGCTCAATATAGCGTTTTGTTAAACCCCCAAGCTGGGATTATTGATGACATAATTTTTTATTATCAAGGGAAAGATTCCTCGGAAGTAGAACGGGGAATAATAATTGTTAATGCAGCCACAACAGATAAAGATAAAACTTGGCTATTAGAAAATCTCAACATCACAGAAATTCAAGCCAATAAAATCGATCCTCAAAAAATTGACGCTCAAAAAATTGACACTCAAAAAATTGAATTTCAGGATTTATCGCCAGATAAAGTTTTACTCGCAATTCAAGGTCCAAAAGCCACCAGTATTATCCAAAAGTTCGTCTCCGCAGATTTAACACCTGTCAAAGCTTTTGGTCATTTGGAAACGGAAGTACTTGGTAAACCAGGATTTTTAGCCCGTACTGGTTATACCGGTGAAGATGGATTTGAAGTCATGGTAGACCCAGATTTAGGGATGGAACTGTGGCAAAAATTACTTCATGCAGGTGTTGCACCTTGCGGGTTGGGTGCTAGAGATACCCTAAGACTGGAAGCAGCTATGGCGCTTTACGGACAAGATATTGACGATCTAACCACACCTCTAGAAGCTGGTTTGGGTTGGTTAGTTCACCTCGATACCAAAGGTGATTTTATTGGGAGGTCAGTTTTAGAACAACAAAAAGCTAATGAAGTAGAGCGTAAAATTGTAGGTTTGCAAATGCAAGGACGTAACATTGCTCGTCATGATTATCCTGTACTATCCGCAGGTGAAGTCATTGGTAAGGTGACAAGTGGTACATTATCGCCAACTTTGGGATATCCTGTTGCTCTTGCTTATGTCAGCGCTAATTTAGCCAAGGTAGGACAAAACTTAGGAGTACAAATTCGCAACAAAACTTATCCTGCTACTGTAGTTAAGCGCCCCTTTTATCGTTCACAAAGTCGCGTATCGAAATGATTTGAAACCTACGCAGGTCGATAAAAAATATACTTACTTTTATGCATTAAAGATTACTCTTCCTCTTTTTTCCCTTTTCTCTGTTACCTATCACTAAAACTGTTAATTTTTGCTTTTACTGGGTAAGTAATATGGTAATTTGACTCTGATTTTAAGTAATAATTTGTGTTGGGTTAATTACAAACTCAACCGAATATAGCGTCTTGCAAACAAGTGAAGTATGAACCAAAGGCAAAAAAATGTATCAAGGGTATTCTACCCCTAGTCCTTGTTTCATAACTTCTCAACTGCTATAAGTCGAACAAAAGATCAAATTTAAACATTATTTTCTGAGTGCGTTTGAGGAATTAAATTTATATGGCTTTTGAATATCCAGACAATTTGAAGTATTTAGATTCCCATGAATATGTCAGACTAGAAGGAGAGATTGCCACCATTGGGATTTCTGAATTCGCAGTGGATCAATTGGGTGACATCGTATTTATTGAGTTACCAGAAGTTGGGGATGCTGTAGATAAGGGAGAAAATTTTGGTTCAATTGAATCAGTAAAAGCTGTAGAAGATTTAAAATCTCCCGTCAACGGGACAGTCATCGAACGCAATGATGAAATGATTGAAGCTCCCGAACAAATTGCTGATGACCCTTATGGTGAAGGTTGGTTGTTAAAGGTAAGGGTAAACGAGTCAGAAGATCTTGATGATGTAATGAGCGCACAGGAGTATCAAGCTTTGGTAGAAGGAGAATAATATTATTTAAAATTCATATTATTTGCCAATAAAATATTTTATTTGCCAATAAACTCTGTAGAGACGCAATATATGTCGTAAATATGTCAGGTTTAATTACCTAAGATATTCCTACGACAGAGGCGTCTCTATACGATTAATATAATGCCAGTAAAATTTATTAAAATAAGTAAAAAATGTTTTTTATCGCCAACAGAAATTTTTAAATTATTTATTCTAAATTATTTATATTGGAAGAATCAATTATAAGTTTTTTTTAGGAGATGTTTCGCTGGTATTCGAGTTGAACCAATCTAATCCAACGCTAAATTGAGACCTTAAAGTAAATAGTTGCTTGCAACTGTGAGATGTCCAAGCTAGAGTAAGCATCTATTTCAATCCATTCGTATTTAATAAGAAGTTGAAAAATTTTAATTGCAAAATATTAAATCATGATTTCAGCAAATCAAAGACTGCAACTTTGTTAGATAATCATGCAACGCTAATTATTCCCCTAAATTTCTTCTACTCCTTCCGAAAGTAACCACTTTATAAGTAAGCAGGAACTGCACGAATAAATTATCTCGAATATTGCGATACTCGAACATTGCGATAAATTTACTTCATAGAATCTGAATCGAGATTTTGATAGAGTATTAGCTTTAAAGCTTTATAATCTATCAAAAAATGAATCTTCTTATTGAAAATTTCTCTTTAGAAAAAGAATTAATTTTAGATCGGGAATCGGACTCTCCTTTCAAAATTCGGACGACTTCCCTATCTCTAAGCAAACAAGAGAACCAAATCATCGAGTGTCATCTTACCTTCTGGGTAACTCTGCAGTTCTACGATCGCATTGATCGAGAAAATTTATTTAACCTTAAGCCAGAAATTCGCAGTCCTTTTTCTGCAGGGGAATTTCAAGACTCAGAATTTCAAGATTCAGAATCTCAAGACTCAACAGATATTCAAATTACAGCAACTCTCGAACCTGCCTTAATTCCTAAATTAGCAGAAAATGGCACGGATGCAGAACAGGTTGCATTATATATCGAACGCCTCAACCAACAAGAACCCAAACATCCGATTCTATCTAGTTACAGTTGGTATGCCTTAGAATTTAAGCAACAAAAAGAAGGTGGTGAAACAGGATATCATACTCTGTGGACTTATCTTAAACCCTTCGAAGTTGCCAAGCAAGGTATTAACAGCAAAGATATTGACAGCAAAACCATCAATGAAGCAATGCTTAATTTTGCTGCATCGTGGGGGGATATTCCCCAAGTAAATGTTCAAACAGATGGTCAAACAGATGATCAAAGTATAGATCCCAATAATTCTGAAGATTCGGTAGATGTCATCTCTCAAGTGACTGAAGAAATGATTCATACTTTTGAAGAGTTAACCAATAATCTTTCAGAAATGACTGAAGAAATGGTTTCTGAAAGTATTAAGGAAATAAATGATGCTTTTGAAGAAGTGACTGACAGCATTTCAGAAGTATCTCGAAATATCAACTCCTCTGAAACTATTTTTCAAGCAATTATTAACTTTTTTGTAGAGGATAATTGGCAATTTAGCTATCTTAAAGCAGAACCAATCATTAGGGTGAATTTCCAAGGTAAAAATGGTCAATGGGACTGTTATGTGAAGGTAATAGAAGAAAAACAACAGTTTGCATTTTATTCAATTTGTCCCATCCGAACTCGTCTAAACAAACGCTTACCGGTAACAGAATTCATTACCCGCGCCAATTATGGGATGATTATAGGAAACTTTGAATTCGATTTTACATCGGGAGAAATTCGCTATAAAACCAGCATAGATGTTGAAGGTGACAACCTTAGTTTTGCATTAATTAAAAAAATTGTTTACACCAATGTCATGATGATGGATGAATACTTACCAAGTCTTATAGCAGTTATTGAAGGAAAAGCAGGGGTAAGGGAAGCACTTGCACGAATTGAAGTTTAAGATTTTTTAGCTTAGGTTTTTGTATTCGTTGTTCGTGCAACCATCTATAGCGTAATACGGTTACTGTTAAGTGTTTTCGTAGGTTGAGTTAAGGGACAGCGCAACCTAAGAAAACCCGATGATTGTTGAGTTATATCCTACGGATACGTTTTGCTAACCTGCGTCAACCCAACCTACTTCTCATTACCAATTACCAATTACCAATTACCAATTACTCATTCCCCATCACTTCCTTCCAAACGCAAAAAATGCACTCTTCCCGATGCATCTCCCGCCACAATTGTTACTCCATCTGGTGCAAAACCACAGGTTGTCATACGACTTTCACCAGTAAAAGTATGGAGAACTTCCCCTGTTTCTAAGTCCCATTGCTTGAGAGTTTTGTCACCCAAAGCAGAAATCGCCCGTTTTCCATCTGCTGCGTTAGCTTTGTGCATTCCCATAGGGGATATCGCTACTGCATTAACCCAGTCATATCAAATCCGTTAGCATCGGAATTATATATTTTATATGAACAAAGGTTCAGAGTTTTTTCAATCACCTTTTAAATCATTCCAAAGTAAACGGAAAGAATATCACCTATTTATCTCTATTTATTATAAAGAACTCTATCTAAATCTATTTCAACTCTATTTTTTGGCAATTTATTCTCAATTTGGCAAATTATAAATTGATAGTCACAGAGACAACCTTACTAAGGAGTGACTAATGAATCCCCAATTGATGCTCCTAATTGCCATTCAATATCCAGAGTTTTATATTCTAAACCAAGAGCATTCAAAGCTAACTAAATTAGGAAAAAATAGAGAACTGCGTAAAATTATTAAACCAATTTTGAGTCTTATTGTTCTCCTAATTCTGCCAGAAGAAGCAGACTTGATTTTTGCTTTGGTTAAACTATGTCTTAAGATACTGCAACTTGTGAAACAATTAAACCGATAACCGAATCTGCGAACCCTGCTGAGTCTTATTCACCTCAATTCTCGCCTGAAATGCTTCCTTAAGATGAGGCATGTGAGTAACTGTCAAAATACAAGCAAAATCAGGCGCGATCGCATTAATTGCAGCAATTAACCTGTCACAACCTTCAGCATCTTGGGTACCAAATCCTTCATCTACTATTAGTAATTGCAATGCAGCACCCGCTCTTTGAGCTAAGAGTTTCGCAAGAGCAAGCCTAATTGCAAAGTTAATTCTGAAAGCTTCACCACCGGAATAAGTTTCATAGGAACGGGTTCCTTTTGCATCAGCAATTAAAATATCCAGGGTATCGATTAACTTAGTATTCTTTTTACTTCTGCGCTTTGTAGATTTTTGCGTGACAAATTGTACGTGCAGTTGATTAGCACTTAACCTTGCTAAAAGATTATTTGTCTGAGCTTCTAACTGAGGTAAAACATTTTCAATCATCAAGGTTTGGATACCATTTTTACCAAAAGCCTGGGCTAATTCCTGATGTATGCGGTGTTGTTGGCGACAATTTTGTAATTGTTCTTGTTGCTGTTCTGACTGTACTTGCAGAGCTTGTAGTTGATGAGCGAGTTGTTCTAAACGTCCTAACTGTGAGAGGTATTCATCTAGTTGACGACGCCTTGATGCAATTTTTTGTTCTAAAGCCTGAATTTGGGATGCAGGATTTGCTGTTTGCTCCAATTGTTTAACAATATCAGTAATTTGAGTTGCTAAACGCTGTTTTTCTCCCAATCTTGCTTGTAAAGCAGCTTTTAATTCTTGTGCTCTAGCCTGCAATTGAGGATATTGTTGCTGTGCAGATTGTAATTGTTGGTAGCTTAATTGCCAAGCTTGACCTTGTTTTAGAGTCCCACGCAGTTGACTGTGAGTTTCTCTGTTATAGCCAATTTCTTTAATGCGAGCATCGAGTGCAGCAATTTCCCTTGCACATTCCGAATCAATTTGTTCCTGTTTAATTGCTGTTTCTAGCTGAGCAATTTGCGCCTCAAGTTGTGGTTTGCGTTGCGCAATCTGATTTTGACGTTTATTTGCTTCTTTGATTTGACTTAATTTAATTTCAGCCCAACGCCATCTTTCCACTTCGCTGCGAGCAAGAACGTGGTCTTGTTCGTTGTAATTTAGTTCTTGCAGATGTTGTTCTAATTGAATTAGTTGGTTTTGGGTATCGGGAGCATATTGACCGAGTTGCAATGCTCTTTCCAATTTTTCTTGTTCTGCAAATAATTCTGTTAATTGCTGTTGAGCATCTGCAGAAGATTCTAACTGTGCAGCTAATTGTCCCCTGTGTTCCCGCAGTCGATCATAGCAAGATAATCTTTGGGAAACTTCCCGATATTCCTGACGCAAAACCTGAATTTCTCGGTCAGAAACCGCCATTTGTTCCCGAAATACCCACAATTGTCCTTCAGTATCCTGATATTCTAGCTTGGTTTTATCTACTACTCGATTCCAGTGATGTTCGTCTAAAGGACGTTCGCACAAAGGACATTTAGCATCAGGATTTTGCAACATCAGCAATTTTTGCTCAAGTTCGCCCAGCAATCTTTCATATTCCCGTTGTTGGGCTTGTAAGCGTTCTATAAAATGGCGGCGTTCCTGTCCTTTTTCCTGTACTCTTTGCAGATAAACCCGGGTTTTTTCCATTTCTTCAATTTGAGTTGCAACATCCACCACCGCTTGCTGTAATTGTCCTTGGCGTTGGGAATGGTGTTGCAATTGATGTTGGGTTGTTTGTAGTTGCTCAATTTTTGCAACGATTCCAGCGTGTACCCGGTCTAACTGGCTTTGTAAGGTCGCCTTTTGTTGCAGTAGGGGAGAAACCTGCAATTGTAAATCATCTAAATATTTGAGGCGATTGCGAGCCGCATTCAATTGTTCTAATGCAACTTCAACTTCATTGGATTTACTCAAAGTTTGTTGAATATCTCGCTCTTGTTGAATTAAAGCTTCTAACTGTGCTTGTCCCTGTTGAATTTGTCGTTCTAAAGCTTGGACTTGCTTCACTAACTGCTGTTGTTTTTGTTGCTGTATTTGTCCCGCACGAGTGTATTCTTCAAATTTTGCACTCATGGCTTCTTCTTGGGATTGCAGGTTTTGATATTCGTTATATCCTGCTTCAATTTCAGCTTGGCGATTTAATATTGTTTCTAGTTGGGATAATTGAGCATCAATTGATGATTCCTCTTGATGTAAGCGATCGCAATCCTGGGTCAAATTTTGCAACTGTTGGCGAACAAAATTTAACTGCTCTTCCCAATTTTGTCTTTGATGCTGAACTACTTGCAAACTTTGTAGTTCCACATTATCTAATGCTTGCTGTTGCTGAAACTGATTAATTTGTACTTCTAATTCTCGCCGTTGATTCTCAGTTTCCGAACGTTGTTGTAATTGAGTTTTAATTGACTCTAAAGAACGTTTTAATTCCTCTCCCCGAACTTTAAATTGGCGGGAAAGTTCTTTTGCTCTATCTTCTAATTCATCGTATTGGTTAAGCTTCAGTAACTCAGCTAAAATTTCCTTACGTTCCGAAGGGCGTTTGAGCATAAATTCATCGGCTCGTCCTTGACGCAAATAAGCCGAATTAATGAAAGTATCGTAATCTAACTTAATATACTCTACAATCAACTCCTGGGTTGCTCTTAAACCCTTAGCTGTAATTGCTCGCAAACCCTTGGGAGTTTCGATTTGAAATTCCAGTGCACTAGTAGAACCTCGATTGCGGGTGCGAATAACTCGATAAATTTGCTGGTTAGTTTCAAAGGTAAAATCAACCCGAACTTCTTTCGCTCCAGTTTGAATGACATCATCTTCTGAAGCTGCTCTACTCTCGCCCCAAATTACCCAGGTAATAGCTTCGAGCAGAGACGATTTTCCAGCACCATTAGAACCACATATGCAAGCTGTATGCAACCCGCGAAAATCCAAAGTTGCATCACGATAACTCAAAAAGTTTTTCAGAGAAAGCTGTATTGGAATCATCTAGGCTTCTAGGCCACACCTTAATTTTATTAGAACTTAGAAATTAAATTATATTTGCTTGTTATTGTTAGTTTAACTAGACAAAAATTATGTTTCTAGTCTTTAACTGACTAATTTTACAAATGTTAACAATATTTTAAATGTTTTTTTTTCGATTGAGCTATTTTTTATTCTCATAATCAGAGAATAAACAAACTATTGTGATGATTCTATTGGTTTATGAGTGGCAATAGGATATTGTTTAAACTTCCTAAAAAAAATGGGGATCTGAGAAAGAAGAGGATTAGGGGGGGATATTTGGATAATTTTCCACAAACCCACACTCCAGAATCAATTTTTTCATCTTTATGTACCAACAGCCTATTAAGCGTTAAATTAGGCGATTTATCTACTCTTGAAGCGATTAATTTAGTTAAGGGACAATATTTTTATTTCCTCGATTTTTTCTTGTTTGTTCATTTATGGGATTGAGTTGTTATAGGTATTACATTACAAAATGCCAGTCATTGATTTTTGGCTTTATGTTTTACCTTCACGACTTGCGGAATAATGTCTATTTACCGATGCTAATTATCAATACTCAAAAATCTGACTTTTCAAATCCTCGAACTCTCGAATATTTACAAATCAAGATTTACAAGTTCAGTTATACATATTTATTTTGCTCTGCAAATCTACACATTTATTTTGCTCTGCAAAAATGAACTAAACTCGATAAAGTATAAGTCTGTGAAAAATTTAATCTAAATGGAAGGTAGTTATAAAAATCCCATCATGTCGTCTATGGGCAAATAGTTTGGCTGATGTATAATTATTTTCTTATGTATGAATATATGTATGGATAAATTTCCCCATAGATAAAAACCATAGATAAAAAACTAAACTCCAGAACTCTTATTTAAGAATTGGAATATTAGAAACCGGAATATTAAGAACTAAAACTAAGAACTAAAACATGGACAAGCAAACAGTTACAGTAATTGGTGGGGGACTTGCAGGAACTGAAGCAGCATGGCAAATTGCTCAAGCTGGAATACCAGTAATTTTCTATGAAATGCGTCCCAATCGCTTCAGTGGAGCACATCATAGCGAATATCTTGCAGAATTAGTATGCAGCAATTCCTTCGGAGCCATGGCTAGCGATCGCGCCGCAGGTTTATTACATGAAGAGTTACGTCAACTTGGTTCGATTGTCATTGCTAAAGCTGACGAGCATCAGGTTCCAGCAGGTGGAGCCTTGGCTGTAGATCGGGGTGTATTTAGCCAAGATTTAACTTCGACTTTGGCTAATCATCCTTTAATTGATCTCCGTCGTGAGGAATTACGCTCTATCCCTGATGGAATTGTTGTTTTAGCTACTGGTCCCTTAACTAGTCCCGACCTAGCTGCAGACTTGCACCGTTTTACGGGAATGGAATATCTCAGTTTCTTTGATGCAGCAAGTCCAATTATTGTTGGGGAATCAATTAATCATGATATTGCTTTTATGGCATCCCGTTATGATAAAGGTGAAGCAGCATATTTAAACTGCCCCATGAATAAGGAGCAGTACCTGAAATTTTGGCAAGAATTACGTACCGCCGAGCAAGTAGAATTAAAAGACTTCGAGCGGGAAAACGCCAAGTTTTTTGAAGCTTGTCTACCTATTGAAGAACAGGCGCTGCGGGGTGAAGATACAATGCGCTATGGACCTTTAAAACCCGTAGGTTTAACACCTCCCTCTCCTACTGGCTGGGGTTCTAGCGAAAATCCTCCTATCCCTACAAGTGATGGTGAAGTCAAAAAAGAACGTCCCTATGCTGTAGTGCAGCTGCGACAGGAAGACAAAGCCGGAAAACTGTGGAATATGGTAGGATTTCAAACTAACTTGCGTTGGGGTGAACAAAAACGCGTCTTCCGAATGATTCCTGGCTTGGAAAATGCCGAATTTGTCCGTTTGGGGGTAATGCATCGTAACACGTTTATTAATGCACCCCAACTAATGCTGACAACACTCCAATTTAAACAACGTCCCACGTTACTAGCTGCAGGACAGTTAATTGGTACAGAAGGTTATACCGCAGCATCTGCAGGTGGTTGGTTAGCAGGTACCAATGCTGCAAGAATTGCTTTAGGTAAAGAAGCTTTGAGCCTTCCCAACACAACCATGATGGGAGCATTATTTGAATTTATCAGTTCAGCTTCTCCCAAACATTTCCAACCAATGCCACCAAACTTTGGTATCATTCCAGACTTAGGTAAAAAAATCAAAAACAAACGAGAACGTTATGGGAAATATCGCGATCGCTCCTTAGCGGAGTTAGCAGCTTGGAAGTTGACAGTTTAATTTTTTTGCATAAGTAAGTAGGGAGTAGGGTGCGTTAGGCGCAAGAGCAGGTAATTATTCGTGCAAAATATGAAAAAGCGCCATAACGCACCTTTTTGAGGATTTATTTACTACGTTTTATTATTTACTTGGGTATTCTTATCATTAATTTTATATAAATTTCATTTGAGATTTATTTTGAAGCCCTATATTTCTGCTAAAAATAGCTAATAGTATTATTTTTATTTTTATAGAAACTGCACAAATAAAGAAAATAGCGTAAATATAGCGGTTTTCGGTTGAGTGTAGTACACCTCGTAGAGACGTAAAATTTTACGTCTCTACATTTGGGAATTAGAAAATGTATTTGATTCAAATGAAAACCGCTATATTTTCTTTATTTTGTTACTTTAGGATCCAGTAACTTATCGGAACAATTGTAATCTTGACGGTAATTATTGCCTGCAAAAATTTAGTTTTTTGTCAAGTATTGCATTAGTTATAAAATTTATTTTTTATTTCTGTTCCCTATTGTCTGTTCCGTAAAACTCAAAAGGCTAGAAACTCACATAATTGAGAAAAATCATAATGTGAGAGCCAATTCTAGTTGCGGAATACTCTGCAAACCGACAAAGGAAGTGTAGGGGGCTACTTTCCTCATAATCCTTACCGCAACAGTATTAATTTACTGTTCAAGTAAGCTTTACTTATCTCTGCTCAAATAAAATTCCACAGTCCAATTTCCTGATGAATCGTTTTCTTGATTCATTATTAATTAATTTTTTAAGCTCTAGATGAGGAGATTTTCATGACATCCTTAAACTTAAGTAAAGTCGATTTTTCCAATAAGGCTGATAAAGTCTACTCAAATAGAGGAATTTTCAACCCCTGGTATTCTCATGTCAGTACATTGAAGGGTGCAGATGAAATTATTGGTAATAAATATATAGATAGTGATTTTGGTCTAGGAGTTTTTGCTGGGGTCGGAACCAGAAACATCGGCGCGGTCGCTTCTGCAGAGCTTAGCCGTAAAGCAAGTATTTATGCTAATGGAATTGATAATCAAGGGAGTATTTCTACAAATAAAGGACGGGACATTGTCAGAGGTAATGCAACTGCAAAAATTGCAGCAACCATACAAACAGTCTCTCAAGCTATTGCTTATGCGGATTTTTTAGATGCAAATGCAATAGCTAAAACCTTTGCATCTATTGATATAAATGCGGTTGCTAATGGTATTAATAATTCCGGCGAAATTCGCACTGGTAGGGGTAGTGACACCCTTGATGGAACAATTACAGGTTCTGTCGCAGCAGTTGCTACAGCGAGTGCAGACGCTAGAGCTATCGTTCAAGCTATTGCTCAAGCCCCTATGTCTGATAGTCTTACAGCTTTTGCTGGAGCAATAGCCAAAAGTTTAGCCAACGCAACCATCACTGCAACAGGTATTAGAAATGTTGGCGGTCAAATTATCACTGCAAAGGGTGCAGATGTTATAAGTGCTATTGCAACTTCTGATTCTGCAACTTATACAAATACTTCTACTTATAGTATTACTAATGCAGCGACCCCAGAAACCAAAGCTTTAGCCGAAGCTGTTGCTGAAGCTAGCGCTACTGCTCAAGATAAGGCGATCGCAATTGATAATACTCAAGGATATATTAATCTTGGAATGGGAAACGATGGGATTAAAGTAACTGCTGAGGCTGTTACCGAGGCGATCGCCATCGACAATACTAGAGGCTATATTACTCTTGGTAAAGGACGCGACGCTATAAAAGCGAATGCTACTGCTTTGAGAGAGGCGATCGCAGTTGATAATAATCAAGGGTATATTAGCTTTGGTAAAGGACGCGATACTATCGAAGTCATTGCTGATGCTTCAGAACAAGCGATCGCGATTGATAATCATCGAGGAAGGATAGAAACAGGTAAAGGGTCTGATATTGTTAAAGCTTATGCAACCGGAAGTGATTCCTACGGTATTTTTGGTGGAACCATTAACATGGGAGATGGTAGAGATGAATTAACTGCTTCCAGCTTTGGTGGTGGTGTCAAGATTAAAATGGGTAACGGTAAAGATTTTATTGAAGGTTTTGGTGAAGCTAAAGTCAATGGTGGTAGAGGTTTTGATACACTCAGCCTTGGTTCCTATGAAATCGATGATTTTAATATCAGTTTAGGTGCGAATAATAATAAGGTCATTTTTGAGTTAGATGACACTATTATGACTGCAACTAAATTTGAGCAATTTAATTTTGATAATGGAAGTTTAAGTTTGAGCTATGACGATTTAGTTGCTAGTTTATAAGAGAGTTTGAGGTCTTAATTTTTAAGGAGTACCTACCAAATAACGTCTGAGTAAAAATTTCTGATTTCTCGATCTGCTGTGATAATTGGAGCTTGATTACTTTTTGCTAAAGCTACAACCACTCGATCAGCTGGATCTCGATGTTCCCATTCTAATTTGACGCTATCTAACCACATATCTTCATTAACGGGAACAATACTGACAACACTGGATTTTTTCAGGGAAGTGACGTAATCGTTAAGATCGACTCCCAAATCTAGTTTTTTATTTTTGATTTTGATGGCGATTTCCCAGATACTAATGGATGGAACTAGACCATTTTCTTCTTTTTCCATCCGATTACATACACGTAAAGCAGTTTGAGAAAGTTTATCCGGATCCAAACTCCACCAAATTAAAGCACAGGTATCAAGAACTATTTTCACAGTTCGCCCCATTCTTCTGTTGTGGGAGTTGTTAAATCTTCGAAGTACTTTACTTTTCCACGCATTTGTCCAAATAACTGTTCTGTTGACGGTGAATTTCCATATTTAGAAATCTTCACCACTGGTCTTCCCCGATCAGTTACTATAATTTCTTCTCCTTCTGACTCTACAAGACGCAAGAATTCTAATAGTTTGCTTTTAAGTTTGCTTTTGGAGATACTTTTCATTCTAACTATGGTCATGACTATGGTCATATATTAAAGATATCACACATCCCAAAACATTGTTTGGGATGGGAATTTGGTTTGATTTTGTGCCCTCTGGGCATAAAAAATTGAATATTTGTAGGGTGTATTAGCGACAGCGTAACGCACCGAAGTTCTTATCAATTAATCTTAGGGCGGTGCGGCGTGGCGATAAAAGTAACCTCAATAAAAACATTTTTCTTGCACGCTTAACATATTATACGTATTTTTTAAGCGCAAAGCGTGGGCTTATGTCAATAAAAATCAAATATGATTCCCATAGCAATTAGTATTAAATAAATCACATCAAAAAATATTTAATTATCTTGAAATATAAAAGCTTCAACATAAACATCTGATAAATTTTAGTTCCAAAATTTAAATAAAATACATCATAAAATTTACCAAAATAGTTTGTTCTCAATGCCTTAATATTACAAATATATGCAACTTAAAATATTGTTTCAGTTTGTATTTATTTTTGTGAAAGGTCTGATATATAAAAATAATTAAACTAAACTTAACTAAAAAATATTTGTTTGTTAACCATGATTTTTTAGTATTTTAATGAAAGACTAAAAATATAAACAGCCAAAAATTAAATTTATAAAGCTTATAAAAATCAAAATTATCTATTAATATATTTTAATTACCAAGAAATTGATTATGATTTTTTGGTAATTTTAGGCATTATTTAGATTAATTTGAAGATTGTCAACAGTTAATTTAAAAGCCTGTTTATATGCACTTTCATTAGTTATTAGTTAGTTTGAGTTGGAGTTTTTGTTTAACTACAAAATATAAATATGATGGCAAAATATTTTAATCTCTAAATATCTGAAAAATGGTATTAAGAAGAAAGCAATAAAGCTATGAAAATCTACATAAAAACTATTTTAGCTACTAAAAAATATATATTGAAATTCTATTTCATCAATATGGGTAGCTCAGATATTTTTGCATCTTTATGAGATAACTATTAACTAGGAGAGCATTTTTAGTGGCTACTGTATTTATTAATGAGTTTCACTACGATAACTCTGGTACTGATAGTAATGAATTTATTGAGGTTGCTGGTCCTGCTGATATTGACCTCAGGGGTTGGTCAATCGTTCTCTACAATGGAAATAACGGAGCACCCTATCGCACTATTAGTTTAAGTGGGACAATTCCCGACCTAGATAATGGTTTTGGTACGATTGCTGTCGATCTACCTACCAATGGGATTCAAAATGGCTCTCCTGATGGTATTGCTTTGGTAGATAATGGCAATAGTTTAATCCAATTTCTCAGCTACGAAGGAAGTTTTACTGCTGTTGGTGGTCCCGCAGATGGAATAACTAGTACTGATATTGGAGTTTCTCAGTCGGGTGCGACTCCTGTAAATAGTTCTTTACAATTACAAGGTACGGGTAAAGAAGATTCGGATTTTAATTGGGTTGCGGTTGATGGTAGCAATACCAAGGGAAGTATCAACACATCACAGACTTTTTCTGATTCTGTCGGAAGTTCGATTACTAAAATCTACGAAATTCAAGGTGAAGGTCACACTTCGCCATTTTTAAGTCAGTCTGTAACTACTACTGGTATCGTTACTGCAGTAGATAGTAATGGTTTTTATCTCCAAGACCCTACAGGGGATGATAACAATGGAACCTCTGACGCTATTTTTGTTTTCACTGGTTCTGCTCCTGGAGTTAAGGTTGGTGATGATGTAGAGGTTAGCGGGACGGTTAGCGAATTTACTCCTGGTAGTGCTAGTAGTGGTAATCTCTCCACGACTCAAATTAGTGGAAGTCCTAGTATTACTGTAAAGTCGAGCGGAAATACTCTTCCCGCAGCAACCATAATTGGGAGTGGTGGTAGGGTACCTCCCAACAAAAATATTGATGATGATGCTTTTGCAAGTTTTGACCCGGATACCGATGGGATAGATTTCTTCGAGTCCTTGGAGGGAATGCGGGTAACTGCAAAAGATGCAGTAGCGATCGCACCGACAAATCGTTTTGGTGAGATTTTTACTGTTGTAGATAATGGTGAAAATGCAACAGGAATTAGTGATTCCTTTCAGGATAGCTCCGCTTTACGCGGTACCCTGAATATTAGTCCTGATGACTTTAACCCTGAAAAAGTCCAAATCGATGCTGATTCTGATATCCTTCCCGGTTTTGAGTTTCCCGAGGTAAATACAGGTGCAAAATTAGGGGATGTGACAGGGGTTGTTTCCTATGGTTTTGGAAATTTTGAGATTAATCCTACTGAAGCTTTTAGCGTTACTCCTTCCGAACTTCAACCAGATGTTACTAGCTTGAAGGGTGATACAGATAAACTTACGGTAGCTAGTTACAATGTTCTCAATTTAGATTCTAACGATGGAGATGGAGATACGGATGTTGCTAACGGTCGGTTTGATGCGATCGCTAAGCAAATCATTAATAATTTGAATTCTCCGGATATTATTGGTTTGCAGGAAGTCCAGGATAATAATGGTTCGGATGATGCAGGGATAACAGCTGCTGATGAAACTTTACAAAAGTTAGTTGATGCGATTGCTGCAAATGGTGGTCCCCAATATAGCTTTATTGATAATACTTTTATCGGTAATGATACTAGTGGAGGTCAACCTGTTGGTAATATTCGTACGGCGTTTCTATATAATAGCGACCGGGTTAGTTTAAATGAAGGTTCAGTTGAATCGATTCAAAATGCTGACCAACAAACTAATCCTGAAAATCCCTTTTTTGATAGCCGTTTACCATTAGTTGCTAAATTTACCTTTAATGGTGAGGAAGTTACTGTAGTTAATAATCACTTTTCCTCCAAGGGTGGTAGCAGTCCCATTTTAGGTGTGGAGCAACCCTTTGAAGCACGTCAAGAAGATGTAACTGTTAATGGTAGTTTGGATGAGCGTCAAGACCAAGCTCAAGCGGTTAAGGGTTATGTGGATGATATTTTAGCTGCAGATTCTGAGGCTAAAGTAGTTGTATTGGGTGACTTAAACGAATTTGAGTTTGTCTCTCCGGTAGAAACTTTGGCGCAGAGTTTGACCAATTTAACGGAAACTCTACCAGAGGATGAACGTTACAGTTTTATTTTCCAAGGTAATTCACAATCTTTGGATCATATTTTAGTTAGTAATAACTTAGCGGATACAGCAAAGTTTGATGTGGTACATGTCAACTCTGAGTTTGCTGAAACCGATGCAAGAGCAAGCGACCACGATCCATTAGTTGCGAGTTTATCAATTCATAAAAAGAACTCAAATATGGATTCTCAGCAAATCGAACTTAGTAAAATTAGTACGTTTACTAGTGAAGATGGTGCAGAAATTGTCGCTCACGATCCAACGACTCAGCGCTTATTTATTACCACTGGTGACACCATTGAAATCATTGATATTAGCGACCCCACAAATCCTACTAAGGTAAGGGATATTGATATCACTGCGATCGGTGGTGGTGCTAATAGCGTTGCAGTTAAGAATGGTATCGTTGCTGTAGCTGTTGAAGCTGAGACTAAGCAAGATAAGGGTAAAGTTGCTTTCTACAATACCGAGGGTGAATTTCAGGGTTCTGTAACCGTGGGTGCGCTTCCCGATATGCTGACTTTTACCCCCGATGGAAACAAAATAATTGTAGCCAATGAAGGGGAACCCAATGATGACTATACTGTGGATCCGGAAGGTTCCATTAGTATTGTTGATATTTCCAATGGTGTTGCTAGTGCAACTGTAAAAACAGCTTCTTTCAATGGTTTTGACGACCAAAAGCAAGCTTTAATTAATAAGGGAGTACGGATATTTGGTCCCGATGCAACTGTTTCTGAAGATTTAGAACCAGAATACATTGCAGTTTCTCCCGATGGTGCGACAGCAATTGTCACCCTACAGGAAAATAATGCTGTTACAGTTGTAGATATTGAAACTGCGATTGTACAAGATGTTTTAGCATTGGGTGTTAAAGACTACAGCAAAGGTCAACCAACGGTAACTAACTATGAAGTTCAAGGTTTGGGAGCGATCGCTAATGGTGATGGTGTACCTCTCAAAACTCCTTCCGGTCAAACTATTGATTTGGGGGGTCTGTCTGGTTTGTACTATGCGGGTCAGGATGGTGACAAAATTAAGTTTGTAACTGTTCCCGATCGCGGTCCTAACCCTGATATATTTACAGAAGATAAAAACGGTGATGGTACGGCTGATACTGTTCGTCCCTTAGCTTTACCCGATTATCAAGCCCGAATTGTTGAAATAGAACTGGATACATCAACAGGGGTTGCTAGCGTTACCAATGAGATTTTTCTCACCCGCAATGATAATGGTGTAAGTAAACCCATCACAGGTGCTCCCAACTTTGTTTTTGATACTGAAGGAAACCAAGTTGATGAATTCCCTGTAGATGCTGCTGGTAATCCGGTAGAGTTAGATCCCTTTGGTGGGGATATGGAAGGTATTGTTATCGATCCAGATGGGAATTACTGGACGGTTGACGAATATCGTCCTGCAATTTACCAGTTTGATAGCGATGGGGTGCTTTTAAATCGTTTTATTCCCGAAGGTACAGCAGCATCAGCAGGTCAATCGGAGGGTACCTATGGAACGGAAACATTACCTGAAGAATATGCAAATCGTCGTCGCAATCGCGGTTTTGAAGCCGTAGCTCTGGATACCGATGAGGGAATTCTCTACTCATTTATCCAAACTCCTTTAGCAAATCCAGACCGGGATGCTTCCGATAATTCCGATGTGATTCGCATTTTGGGGATTAATCCTGCAACTGGCGAACCTGTTTCCGAATACGTTTATTTACTGGAAGATCCAGCAGTACGTTCTGGGGGACGAGTTGATAAAATTGGCGATGCGACTTATGTTGGTGACGGTAAATTCCAAGTTATCGAACGGGATTCAGCTGTTGGTGCAAATGCGAAGAAGTTTATCTTTGAAATTGACCTTAAAGGTGCAACCAACGTTCTCGATACCACTTCCCTGTTACCTGGAAAAACTCTAGAACAGCATACAGCAGATGAACTAGTCACCCAAGGTATTAACCCCGTTCATAAAACTAAAATTACAAACTTACCTTCCATTGGTTATGATGCCGGTGATAAGCCCGAAGGTTTAGCATTATTACCGGATGGTCGCTTAGCTGTAATTAACGATAATGACTTTGGACTGTTAGATGAAACCATTCCCCAAGATGGTTCGGGAAAAGTTGTACTCAATCCCAATCCTACCAAAACAATATTGGGATTAATTGAATTCCCGGAAGGTAATAAACTGGATGCTAGTAATGAAGATGGTGGGATAAACCTCCAGAATCACCCAGTTTTTGGATTGTATCAGCCCGATGCGATCGATAGTTTTGTTGCTGATGGTAGGACCTATTACATCACTGCAAATGAAGGTGATGCTCGTATCCGTCCCGATGGCGATATTGAAGATAGTCAAGGTAATGTTTTAATCGAAGAAGGTGACATCTTTAATGAAGAACAACGGATAGGTAAAGCAACTTTAGATCCTGATGTCTTCCCCAATGCTGAAGAACTACAAAAAGATGAAAACCTCGGTCGCTTAAAAATTACTAACACCTTGGGTGACTTGGACGGCGATGGCGATTTCGATCAATTATTTAGTTATGGTGGTCGTTCCTTCTCCGTTTGGGATGAATTTGGTAACTTGGTATTTGATAGCGGTGACCAAATAGCGAAAATTACTGCGGAACAAACCCCAGAACTCTTCAATGCTAATGATGGAGATCCAGCCGAATTCGATCAACGTTCCGACGATAAGGGTGCTGAACCCGAATCCGTAACCGTTGGTAAGATTAACGGTAAACCTTATGGTTTCATTGGGTTAGAACGTGCTGGAGGTGGAGTACTAGTTTATGACCTCAGCAATCCCACCGCACCTGAATTTGTTCAATATATTCGCACCGAAGGTGACATTGCTCCTGAAGGGTTAAAGTTTATTCC
The DNA here is from genome assembly GCF_030065675.1 of Mastigocoleus sp. MO_188.B34. Taxonomy (GTDB): domain Bacteria; phylum Cyanobacteriota; class Cyanobacteriia; order Cyanobacteriales; family Nostocaceae; genus Mastigocoleus. The sequence goes on from NZ_JASJDK010000034.1 coordinate 48,069, forward strand.
TGCTTCCGAAAGTCCTAATGGTAATCCGGTGTTGGTGGTTGCAAATGAAGAAAGCAAAACCACTACCCTTTATGATATTGAAGTTAATGATACTCAAGCTTCTAACTACACCCTGCAACTTCTCCATGCTGCAGATCAAGAAGCAGGAATTCCCGCACTTGAGGACGCACCTAACTTTTCAGCAGTTCTCAACGCTTTGAAAAACGAAGATGCAAACCAAGATGGAAATCCAGATTATGAAAATACCCTGCTCCTATCTTCCGGTGATGCTTATATTCCCGGTATTTTCCTAGATGCGAGTGCTGACCCTGAATTAGCTCCTTTATTGGGTAAAGAAGGTAGAGGTCGCTCCGACATCATTATTCAAAACGAACTGGGATTTGAAGCAATAGCTTTAGGGAACCACGAATTCGATTTAGGTACTGAGTTTGTAGCTTCCGTAGTTGCTCCCGATGGTGAATATCCCGGTGCAAATTTCCCCTATCTCAGTTCCAACTTAGACTTTAGTAACGATGAAAACCTCAAAGATTTAGTTACTGAAGACGGACAAGAAGCTAGTACTATTCCCAGTAAACTGGCTAAAAGTGCGATCGTTACAATTAACGGGGAAAAAATCGGGGTTGTCGGTGCAACGACGCCAAATTTAGCTAATATCTCCTCCACCGGTGATGTAGTAATTTCCCCCGAGAATCCCGATGATATTGCAGCTTTAGCAGCTGAAATTCAAACATCAGTTGATGCATTACTTGCAGATAATCCAGACCTTAATAAAGTAGTCTTGGTATCTCACATGCAGCAAATAGCTATCGAGGAAAAATTGGCTGGTTTGCTCAGAAATGTCGATATTATTATGGCTGGTGGGTCTAATACCCTGTTAGCGGATGAAACCGATCGCTTGCGGGATGGAGATGAAAATGAAGGTGTTTATCCCATTCTAAAAACCGATGCTGATGGTAAACCAGTTGCGCTAATCAATACCGATGGAAACTATAAGTATGTTGGTCGCTTGGTTGTGGACTTCGACAGTGACGGTAATATTATTCCTGAAAGTATTGACCCCAATGTTAGCGGTGCTTACGCGACAGACGCAGCAGGTGTTGCAGCAGTAAATGGTAATCCCGACCCAGAAATCGTCGAAATTACCAACGCTTTACGGGATGTCATCACCGACTTAGAAAGTAACTTCTTTGGAATCACCGATACATTTCTCAACGGTACCAGAGGTGACGTGCGCACCCAGGAAACCAACCTCGGTAACTTAACTGCTGATGCAAATCTCGCGATCGCCAAACAAACCGACCCCGAAGTAGTAATTTCCATTAAAAACGGCGGTGGAATTCGCGATAACATCGGTAGAGTATTTACACCTCCCGGTGCAACTGAATCTGAATTCTTACCACCAGCAGCAAACGAATTAGCCGGTAAACCAGAAGGTGGAATTTCTCAAGTTGACATCCAAAATGCTCTGAGATTCAACAACGGTCTGACTCTAGTAACCGTAACCGCTCAAGAATTACTTGATATTATCGAGCATGGAGTATCAGCAAGTGAAGATGGTGCGACACCCGGACGTTTTCCTCAAGTAAGCGGTTTACAATTCAGCTTTGACGATGACTCACCAGTTGGTGATAGGGTAGAATCCCTCGCAATTGTGGATGAAAATGGCGAAGTTACAGATGTCATAGCTCGGGATGGAGAACTACAAGGTGATGCTAATCGTACCTTCCGGGTTGTAACCTTAAATTTCCTTGCTGAGGGTGGTGATGGTTATTCCTTCCCTGACCGCGATGTGGTGCAGTTAACCCAAGCAGAAGATGCTCCTCGTAGCGGTGAAGCAACCTTTGCACCCGATGGTTCCGAACAAGATGCTTTAGCTGAATTCTTAGAAGCAAACTTCTCCCAAGAAAACCCTTTTACTACAGAAGATGTTGCACCTGCGGAAGATACCCGGATTCAAAACCTTGATTTCCGTCAAGATACCGTATTAGATGGAGCAACTAATGGAGGTAATGGAAACGGTGGAGAACCTCAAAACCCATCAGGTGGTACCAAAGATGCAGACCTATTTGTCATTGGAGACAACTTAAAGAGCAGTGGTAACATCCTATTTGCTGGTGCTGGCGATGATGAAATCGATCTAACCGGTGGAAGCAGAAATCGCGTTAATGCTGGTCGTGGTGACGATCTGATTTTTGTCGGTCGCGAAGATCGGGTATTTGGTGGTCCTGGTAATGACGAATTCGATGCTACCGATGGTATGGGTGGTAATCGGATGTCTGGTGGAAAAGGTAACGATATCTTCTTCTTAGGTAAATCCGATCGCGCTCTTGGTGGTCGAGGGAATGATCAACTCTACATCCAATCCGGCGGTGACAACATTATTTCTGGTGGTAAAGGTGCGGATCAATTCTGGATTTTCAATGCAGAAACTCCCGAATCTCCTAACACCATCCTTGATTTTGAAGTTGGTACCGATGTCATTGGTACTTTAGGTATTGATGCAGGAGCTTTAACACTTAATGAAATCAATGGTAACACCGAGGTTCTTTTAGGCGAGCAAACATTAGCAACCTTAAATGGTGTCACAGGTTTGGATCTAAATGACAACAATCAGTTTGTTTTTGTAGATTTTGGTTAATTCTGAATAATTTTGATTGGTGTTTGAGACGATCCATTGGGTCGTCTCGTTTCTTTT
>NZ_JASJDK010000159.1 GCF_030065675.1 Mastigocoleus sp. MO_188.B34
GGTGTATACTAGCTTCTAAACTATAAAGTTTTCAAGGTTCGAAGCCTTCAGAGTGTTGCGCTCTCGCGCTCCCCTCTCTCAGGCACTTGTTTATAGTACCGATACTCCCAGAACCTGTCAACACCTTTTTCGAAAAATTTTGGGACTTTTTTTGCTGTTAACCCTCAAATCCTTGTACAACAAAGTTTGTAGCCGCATTTTTTTTTGTTTTTCCTGGTTTGAGCCCTGAAGCACTGATAAAATTCAACCCTTCAAGTCATCTCGCTATCTATATATATGAAACCCCTTCAAGGCATCAAGTTAATTGAAGGTCTAAATGTCTTATCGCTGGACTGCCACAATATTCTGTATTTGAATTTCTGTACTTTAATTTTCTGAAATCACTTGTTGTGTTGATTTGCGATTTCTTTCACACGGATGGAACGTTTAAATATCTTGTCCGAAGAAACAATCCGCTAGTACATTAGTATGGCGTTGATTATTTTTAGTCTATGAGACAGAAACTAAATATTGTGACTTTGGGAGTTGAAGATTTTCAGCGGTCTTTGAATTTCTATCAAAACGGTTTGGGTTGGAAAACATCCAGCGCGAGTACGGAGAATATTGCATTTTTCCAGTTGGGTGGAATTGTTTTTGCACTTTACCCAAGAGATAAATTGGCTGAAGATGTGACGATCACTCCTGAAGGACATGGTTTTTCTGGAATCACCCTTGCTTACAACGCCAAAAATAAAGCAGAAGTAGATGAAGTCTTGAGGAACGTTGAAAAACTGGGTGCAAAAATTGTCAAAAAAGCACAAAAAGTTTTTTGGGGTGGTTAAAGTGGATATTTTGCCGATCTTGATGGTCATTTATGGGAGGTCGCTTGGAATCCATTCTTTGAATTTGATGATTCAGACAATCTAGTACTTCCCTAATCGGATAATCATCATATATATAGATTGAATATCGGAAAATTTGAGATGAGCAATACTCAATGAGAACTTCAAATGCTGTATTACCACCAAACTTACTGCTGAATGATTATTTAAAAGCTTGGTTACAAGAAGATATTGGAAGGGGCGATCGCACGACTCAAAGTTTGCTTGCTGAAAATACAAGTACGGGTCAAGCTCAGTGGATCGCTAAAGCTGATGGTGTTATTGCTGGTTTACCGATCGCGGCTAGGGTATTTCAACTTCTAAATGAGAAAGTCAGTTTTACTCCCTTAGTAAAAGAAGGGGAATATTGTAAGTCTGGTATAGCGATCGCAAAAATCGAAGGTTCTTTAGACGCGCTGCTGACTGGGGAGCGAGTGGCTTTAAACTTAGCGATGCGGTTGAGTGGTATTGCAAGTCTCACTTATATATATGTAGAAAAAATCGCCGATTTACCAACAAATTTCGTCGATACTCGGAAAACAACTCCGGGTTTGAGAATTTTGGAAAAGTATGCAACTCAAGTGGGAGGAGCAATTAATCATCGTATGGGTTTGGATGATGCGGTGATGATCAAGGATAATCACATTGCTGCTGCTGGAGGAATTGGAAAAGCAATTACTTGTATTCGCTCCCGCATACCTTATCCATTAATGATAGAAGTAGAAACGGAAAACTTAGATCAGGTAAAGGAAGCAATAGAGTACAAGGCTGACATCGTTATGCTGGATAATATGCCTGTTGATTTGATGAAGCAAGCAGTTCAGATTATTCGGGATTTTAGCGGTCGCAACGCGCGGGGCAATCGCATTAAAATAGAAGCTTCGGGAAATATTAATTTAGATACGATTCGAAGTGTTGCTGAAACTGGAGTTGATTATATATCTAGTAGCGCTCCGATTACTCAGTCCAAATGGCTGGATCTGAGTATGAGAATAAGTTGAGAATTTGCCAGGATTTGCACATAAGAAATATATCAGTTATCAGGGCGCAGTTCAGTGCGCCCCTACAGAACGCAAAATTTTGTTTTTATTACTTTTATTTTCTCCACTGTTGTAATAGGTAAGAATAAAACCAATCTTTATCAACTTTATCCATTGCGAAAATTTTTCTTCCTCCGGTAACAACCTTAGTCCGTCCCTGACTTAAACCGGAGGTAATAATTTCTGTTTCCCACTCTTTTAACTCAAAAGCTTTTGGGTTACCTAAATAAGATGTTGCTAGAACATCCCAAGCATAGTGATCTTGGGGAATAACCAAAGCATAACATTGTCCTGCTAAATCAGAGATTGGACGATCACGCTGTTGTCCAAGTTTTTGCACTAACTCAGATGTGACGGGGACGCTATTAGTTATATCTAAGGGACACATTATAATTTCAATTTGCGATCGCCATACCCGCGCAACAGAAATTGGATCCCAATAAGCATTCCATTCTGCTGAACCATCTTGTCCGGGTTCCCAATTTTTCTCGACGTTACCAGGAACGTTCAAAGCACCACCCATCCAAACAATACAGCGAATTTTTGCTTCGATTTCTGGCGATCGCTCCAAAGCAAATGCCACATTTGTTAAAGGTCCAGTAACCATCAAAGTAACAGGTTCAGTTGCTTCTTGAAGCATTTTTAGCATGAAGTCTTGACCCGATTCAGCTAGCAAAGGTGTAGAAATAGTTTCCTTTTGATTGAGAATGGGGAGATGATCCACCACAAAGGAGTCTCGACGGTAAAGATAAGGAAAAGCATTAATACCTCTGACATTACTTTCTGCTACAGGGATATGAGAACCTCCCATTAAATCCAAAATTTTTAGCGTCGCGCTAACAGCAGGTTGAATGTAACAATCAGCAGGAGTAACAACAACACCAATAAGTTCGTATTGGTTCATTGTCATCAGCAGCATGGTGGCTAAATAATCGTCAACACCACCATCATGATCCATTAAAACTAATTGTTTGGACATAATAAAATCAGTTACTAGATATCTCGCTCCATAGATAATTTGTAACTTGTGCTCGGGGTTTAATGTATGAAATAGCTGCTTATTTTTCCCATATACATTTTTATATTGAAATTAATATTCAGATTTATATCTTAAAAATACTTTTCAGGATATGGAAACTATACCTTTTCGAGAAGATTTTCAACTGATTTTAGAAAGGTCTGTATCGAGGTTACAAATGATATTTACACTAAATAACATGACTCATTAATCACATATAAATCTTCTAACATCGAAAAACTAAAGCAAGTAACTTGTAATACAAAGCATCGAAGATGCTTGCTTATTTCAGTATAAAGTTAGTTGACATTTTGATTGATTATTGAGGGTAAAAGAAAATTAGTAGAATATTTATAAAATTCCAAAAGTACTAATACTTAGATAGAATTCAATTGAGGTGTGTATAATAAACTTCTATTATTCCCTTTTGTAATTTCAATACAACACCAGATATAGGGCAGCTTTTCTGGTATGATTAAATACGAGTAAAGTTTTAACTATAGGCAATAATAATGGGTGAGGAAGAAAGTTTTGAAGGATTTACAAAAATCCATAAAGCACGATTCAATATCATTAAAATTTTACGTACGAGATTTAAGGAAATTCCAGAGCAAGTGGTAGAAACTATTAATGGAATAAATGAAGAGTCGGTATTACAATTGCTTTTTACTAATTCAATAACTGTAGCTGATTTTGAAAGTTTTCAGCAGGTTTTGAAGAGTGTGATGTCTGGGGAATAAATAATATAATTGTCAAAATAATATTTATTGAGTAAATAGTTTACTTTATTATAATGACTAATAAATATTTTTTGAATATTTAAAATAAATAATCTGATAAATTTTGAAATCTTAAATAAGATACTTTAGATAATTTTTTATTAAAATTTGAGTCAATTTTTATTCTAAACCTTTATAGGACTTACGCAAGTGTCACAATTGGTGGTTGGTGCGTGACGCTATAAGTCTGATTCTTACGTTCAGATATTTTCACAGCGTCACACACCCTACAGGAAAAATATGCCAGTTGCGTAAGTCCTACTTTAGTAAAAAGTTTGAATATTTTTAAAATGCTTGTGTGTGTAATAAGCTTTTACCCCATAAGAATTGACTGCTTTATCGCAATAATACTTATGAGGAAAGGCTATTGTATAAGTAAAATTAAAGCTAACTTTACTTACGAATATCTTAGTATTTGAAGAAAATTTAGGTATTTGGATCTGTGACTATTTACTTTTGTGATAGTTCACAAATATATTAACTTCTATTTATTGATATATTTTAAAAAAGATTTCTAAAGAACAGTCATTACTTGTAATATTTTTTGTAACACTAAGAAAAAGTGATAATGATAATGCTGTAATTAAGGCAATATACATTTTTATAGATATATTTGGTATGTTAGTATATCGTTGAATCTCTTGTATAATAACTCTTATTTGAATAGCAAAACTTATAATGATACCAAATATTAGCCATGCCAATGATGGCTGATTAAGAAAATTGAAAGTATATAAGTATGAAGAAATGTCAATTAGAGATACAAAATTTATAATAGTAAAACTCAGAAATTTTATAATCCATGGAAGAATATATATGAAACCACTCAAAGTGAGTAATAACAAAAACCAAAAACGAAAATTTATCTCAGAAATTATTTGATTTAAAATAATTAAAATATATTTCCGTATAGGTTTTATCAAGATAACTATCATCAATACGAGCATAAAAATGAGTCTATTTGCTCCATTTTCAATATCTTGATTGCTTACATCTTGGATTATTTGATTAGGGCATAATTTTAATATATTTGTATTTAATACTTCATTATTTATAGAAAGCCAAATATCATTTGCACTTGGTGTTTGTGAAAAGCTTGATGTTTGTGAAAAGAATAAACCTCTGGTAATACTAAATCTAGGTAGTGTAATATTAAATCTAGGTAGTTTGTTATAAAAACAAAAAAAGCCCACCATAGAACGTACAAACCACATCAAACCTGCTGTACTAGCAGCATAAAATAAAGACGAAGTAGTAATATTATCCCATCTGATAGATTTTTTAAAATTAACAGGTATAGTATATGTTTCAATATTTGTCTCTAAAATTATTAAATCTGTGTATTTACCTGTTTTGAAAGAGTTTGGATTTAGTTGTGTGTATAAATCTATTATTTGACCTTCGAAATTAATCGATTCTCTTTGATGCAATTTTTTAGTAGATTCATTAGTATAAAGTTTTAATAGTTTACTTGATGCAGTTGCCCTAAATCTTCCATCAATTATTCCACTGGAAGTCTCACACATGATTTTTAATAAAGTAATTATCGGTTCTTTGTAATGCGATATATCTCCTAAATCTAATTTATTTGGATTTATACGAAGTTTTGTTTGTTTAACAATATATTTTAAGGGAATTTCATATTCTTTCTCAATCCCTTCTAAGTAGATAACTAAAAAATCATCATAACTACCAGGATTAACTTCAAGTGTATCGATTTGAAGAGAAAATATTTGATTTAAAGAATTAAAGTTTTCAGATAAAATGATTCCAGGAAGACGGTGCTTTAATTTTATTAAACCCCATCCAAAGCCACGTCCGTTATTTATAACATGAAATTCAAGTATATTTTGATAACCAATAGCTATTTCACCTAAATTAATTTCATTGGGTTCTATGACTAGTAATGGATATGGTTGAATTCTACAAGATTTACACATTTCCCGGACGAAAATTTCCAAGCATCGCCGGTTTTTATCTACATATTTATCTATAATGTTACGCGATATATTTACTAAATCAGTCCTACCTTGTCCACGTAGCCATTGTGTAATATCACCATTGAAAAGATAATCCACAGCTTCTTCTGGATATTTATCACACAAAATAATTAATTCAGAAATATTAGCAGCTTGTCCATTTATAAACCTAAATGTATGTAGCTTTAAAGCATCTTGTAATTCCTTGGTTTGAAGCTCTTGACTAGCACCTAAAAAATCAATGTCTTCATTACTCAAACTTTTACCTGTTGCCCATAATCGTGCATCTTCTAATGCCTTTCCTCTCAATAAGCGTGATTTATCTTTACGCTCAGAAGCTAGCCAAACTGCTATCGCCTCAGAATATGGACGCAAATTTTCTAATGCTCTATCAACCCAAATTTGATTAAAAACAAGCTGGTAAATTCGGTTATGGACTTTTAATCTATCATGCTGCTCGACTACTAATCCTGACAGTCTTAATTCCATTTGTTCTCGACTATCATCTGCTGTGATTTCTCTTTGTCGCAAAATTTGTTGATATAACCCTAGTAGTTTTCCTGCGAGTTTTTCTTTCCTTAAAATCCGATGACGTATTGTACGTAAATGTTCTGGTTCATCTTGAGATTCCCAGTTTTCAATTATGTACGACCGCACAATCTTTTCTACAGATATGAACTCTTTACTAAATTGGATCAAGTTACAAAGCTTATGAGTCAGAAATGGTTGTCCTCCAGTCCAATGAAGTATTTCTTTTAGAACAGCTTGAGGATTATCTACTTTACTCTTTAATCCTTTAGTTAAAGGGTCAATTTCATCTTCTTGAAAGCCATTTAGTGCAATTGCTTGACCGATATTGAAAGGTGTACGCTTTTTGTTTTGAATTAAATCAGATGGTGTTGCTACTCCCAGAAGTGCAAATGTCAAACGCTTATAAATTGGGTTATCAGCACGCTGATTATAACAATATCGAATAAAAGCAAAAAAATCGTCCGTAGGAAAATTCAGACTAAGAACACTGTCTATTTCATCGATAAAAATAACTATAGGTTGAGAAAGTTCAACGAGTAATATATCTTCAATAAACTCACTTAGATGTTGTACTTCAGATACACGGACTTGTTCGCGTAACCATTCCTTTACATTAAATTTGTTTGCGATCTGGAAATTTCTTGCTAGGGTTCTAATGATACCGCCATACCACTGTTGAGAAGAAACTTGTTGACTACCAATTTGTGTCAAGTCGAGTGCTGCACAGGCAAAACCTTCTAGTTGCAAGCGTTTCATTACTTGAACTCGCAAACTGGATTTACCCATTTGGCGCGAATTCAATACATAGCAAAATTTACCAGCTTTTAATGCTTGATATAAATCTTCATCAGCTTGACGTTTAACATAACTGGGGGCATCAACTGGTAAACTTCCCCCTACTTGATATTCGTAGGCTGGGTGTTTTTCTGTACTCATCAGTTAAATTCTCAAGCGATCGCTAAAGTAATGCCGATACAAGTTACAACGTGGGGTAACATCATTGCCTTGTACTTTTATCAACCCCATACTAAGTAATTTAAAGCATTCTATCGAATTTAATCTCACAGCCTTAGTATTACTAACTACTCTATTCATTGCAGTAGCTATATCTGGATGTTGTTCTAAGTCCCATAAATGTCGTCGCAGGTGGTCGCAATAAAGACTAGATTCAGTCGGTGCAATATTTAAAATTTGATCGAGTGTAGTATCTTGGCGAGCAATACGATAAAGTGCAACTCTTACTAAATATGGGTGTCCTCCAACCATATTTGTCAGTTTATTTACCTGAATAGAATCCCAATTTAATCCATGTCTTCTTGCTAGATCGAGTATTTGTTCGCAATTAAATTCACGTAGCTCTACTGGTAACCCGACATTAAAAGGTGACTGGTGCATATTCATAGGAATATAAACTTCTGTAGAATGCACTACTACCAGTCGTAATTTTTTCCAGATGTCGGTACTCTTTGATTGTTCATGCCAAGCACGTAGAAGTCCAAAAAAGTCAGCCGCGATTTCAGAATGTTCAAATACGCGATCAACTTCATCTAATCCCAAAACTAAAGGTTGATTAATTTCTTTTAAAAGATAATCCTCGAAATAAACCGTACAGTTATCTTTACTGCCAAAAATATCATCCCAATAATCTTTTAATTTATTAGATACTTTTAATCTTCTTCCTACAACTGCACAAAACCACCGCAATAATTTATCTAAATCTTGAAATACTTTGCTATCTGCTAGTTGAAATGTCAAAGGTACTGTTAAACAATCTGCTTGTGAAGCTTTATGTAGAATTCTCGCCATTAAAGAAGTTTTACCCATTTGTCGGGGTGCTTTGATGCGGATTAGAGAACCTGGCTTGACTATGTTTTCATAGCAACGTTCTTCAATGGGAGAGCGTTCTACATAAAATTTTGAAGCTAAATCTACTTTTCCGCCTGGTATTTCTGGTTCTGCAACTGGGAGAGGAAGAGCAAAACATTCTGTTGAGGTAATATTAGATGGTTGAAGTGTAGGTATGACAGAGAAATCTTCTGTCTGATCTGTTTCAGGATGATTATTACTGTCTTCCCTTGCCAATAAATTTAAAACTTCTTCAAGAATTTTTGCAGTGTCTGCGGATGATTTCCATTCTCGCTGCTGAATTTGGCTTAAATGACCCCGTAAGTCATAATTGAGCGGAGAATTCATGGGAAATTGAACACGAATAGGTAGAATAACTGGTTTCTTTTCGGGACGTAAATCTGCTAATTCCTTTGCTCGTCGTACTTCTTCTATTACCATTTCACTTGTTGCAGATTTTGGAGATAATAGCAACAAGAAATAATCACATTGTTCTAATTCTCTATCGATACGCTGCGTCCATTTTTCTCCCAGTTGAATACTTTCCCCTGCCATGAATGCATCATGTCCAGATGCTTTAAAACTTTCATAGAAGTATTGAGCAAGGCTTAAATCTGGATCTTGACTACGATAGCTGATAAAAACTCTAGCACTTTTATTTGCTTCAATTGGCGGTACAAATGGTTGTAAATTCATAAATTTATCTAAATTTACCCATTTATCTTGCACAGTTGATAAAGGTACAGCCAATGCACCTTCTGTATTATCGTAAGCAGCAATTATGCCAATGACTCGTTGATTTTCTGCATCAAAGACTGGCGAACCACTATAACCTCTTTGTACATTTTGTGAATTTGCCTTTATTCGTAATCGAAGCATTGGCAAATTACCAAAAACAGACTGAGGATTAATGTCCGTAATGTTACCGTCAATAGATGCGCCTTTAGGAAAATCGGGACGTCCGTAGCCAATAGACAAAAATCTATCCATTGGCTGAAAATTTATTGAAAGGGGGACTGAAGAACCCTGATAGTCAAATAATTGCAAAACTGCAAAGTCATCATGACTTCTACTACCTAAGTAAATTAAATCTACAGGCTGTCCATTTACCCGTATTTTTTCATGACCACCAGCATCTTCAACTACATGGGCGCAGGTAAGTAGATGTCCTTCGGATGAGATAAAAAAGCCCGTACCGAAAATATTACCGTCTGTGGAAATAATGGCTACCGTGCATTCTTTAACTAAATCCCAAGACATGAGAATTTATTGCTTTTGCAATTTTAAATAGTTCAACAACTAACAAACGGAGAGAATAACTTGACTTATGGGTTAATAATCATCTGCGATTGGTGATTTTAGGTTCTTGTATTAAATTCCACTTTAAAGTTACTTTTAGAGATGCTTTCCCAGATGCTTCTACCAGATAAACTGAACCTTTACTGGTAAAATTTATGCCCAGTTCAACTTCTGCATCTGTAGCTCGTGTTTCTTCATGTAGCTGCTGAAATGCTTTAGTCAATGGACGCGAAGCACGAACAATTAAATCCTTTACAATACTAAAACTTTGGTCAAGCTTTTTAATAGGTGTTTCTCCTGGAGCTGAGACTCGTCCAACATTTGTTTCTAGCACTTCTACTGCTACGAGAATCGTACTGTTATCTTCAGTTTTTAATTCTAAGAGTTCTCGCACCATAATCAACTCTAATAGTATTTCTGTGAAAAAAAAACTTAGCCGATTTACGTTCCTCAGAAAAATACTACAATCAAATTCATTATAAACTTTGAGTAAAAAATAATTCTTATTACCTTGTTACAATTTTATCCAAATCTATTGAAGGGTTTATTTTCAGAAGAATTGTGTAGAATTTTCTTTAAATCGTTGCTATCTCCTAATTCGAGGAATTCTCAACTTCCATAAGAGAAAATTCATTAAAAAAAATAAATAAATCCGGCGAACCAAATGAAGATGTTTAAACTTATGTTATGCAGTACTCTTAAATTACAGGTGCTCGCATAATAATATTATCTTGAGTTAAAGTAACTCTCTTATTTAAACACCCCTCAACAAGGTTAATAGTGTTGTAGTGGTCGGAATTATTATAGTTTCTCATAGCAAACAGCTAGCCCAAGGCGTCCGGGAACTGGCTACACAAATGGTTCAAGGTACGGTTCCGTTAGCGATCGCTGCGGGAGTAGATGACCCGGAAAACCCCCTGGGTACGGATGTCATGGAAGTACATGCTGCCATCGAGTCGGTTTACAGTGACGATGGTGTAGTAATTTTAATGGATTTGGGAAGTGCTTTGATGAGCGCAGAAATGGCTCTGGAGTTTCTTCCCAGCGAACAACAAGAAAAGGTTCATTTATGTGCTGCTCCTCTGGTTGAAGGTGCGATCGCTGCTGTGGTTGCTGCTGCTTCTGGAGCAAACGTCGATCTGGTAATAGCTGAAGCAAAGGGCGCACTTGCTGCAAAAGCCGCACAGTTAGGCGACGATATTGAATTTACGACATCTGCATCCCAGTCTCATTTAATAGATAGTGAAGAGGAACAACATGCAGATAGGATACAGGTAAAAATCAGTAATCGCATGGGTTTACATGCTCGTCCAGCAGCGAAGTTTGTTGCAACAGCGAACCAGTTTCAATCCCAGATCAGAGTACAAAATTTAACCAAAGGTAGCGAACCTGTTCGCGGTGATAGTATCAACGAAGTTGCAATGTTGGGCGCTCGTTGTGATGATGAGTTAGCGATTTTTGCTACAGGTACGGATGCTCGTGAAGCGTTAATGACCTTACAGAAATTAATCGAAAGTAATTTTGGCGAACCAGAAATCGTTGATGAACCCCCATCCACAACATCTCCAAGTTCAACTGAAATTACCAATAGTTCTTCCCTGCAAGGAATTCCAGCTTCTCCAGGTGTGGTTATAGCTCCTACTGTCCGCTACCAACCGACTTTTTTAGCTGTTGAAGAACGATATGTAGATGATGTTGAAGGGGAATGGGAACGTTTACAGGTTGTTTTAATCACAGCGTATCAAGAAATTCAAATTTTACTTTCCCATGCTTCAACCCAAATAGGTGATTCGGAAGCTGCGATATTTGACGCTCACTTATTATTTTTGTCGGATCCCGCGCTGTTAGATGCAGTTCGTCATCGTATTTATGAGCATAAGTTAAATGCTGAAGCTGCTTGGCAATTTACAGTTGAAGAAATAGCTAACGGCTATCGCCAAATGGACGATCCGTATATGCAGGAACGAGCTGCTGACATGATAGATGTGGGACAACGGGTGCAGCAATTGCTTGGAGGTAGCGTTACTAGTCCTCCCAAGTTATCCCAACCAGCGATTTTAATTGCGAAAGACCTTACACCTTCTGATACAGCCCAGTTGGATAGTAGTTTAGTTTTGGGAATTTGTATAACTCAAGGTAGTGCTACATCTCATAGTGCAATTTTAGCTCGGAGTTTGGGTATTCCTGCTGTTGTGGGCGCACCAAAACAAGTATTGCAAGTCATAGACAAGACTACGATCGCACTGGATGGGGAAACCGGTCAAATCTGGATCGATCCAGACCAAAGTGTGAGAACTGAGCTACAAGTAAAACAGCAGGAGTGGGAAAATAGCCCAAACCAAGCCCTTGAAAGCGTTCGTGAATTAGCAAAGACTCGAGATGGACAAAGAATCAAGGTTTTAGCAAATATATCTGGAATTAAAGATGCTCGAGTCGCTTTAAAGATGGGTGCAGAAGGTTTCGGTTTGTTGCGGACTGAGTTTTTATATTTGGATCGAGCTAAAGCACCTACGGAAGCTGAACAATTTAGTATCTATCAAGAAATTGCTCAATCTTTAGATAATCAATCTTCAGAAAATCAGCCATTAATAATTCGCACTTTGGATGTGGGAGGTGATAAACCTTTAGCTTATCTCCAAAAACCCTTGGAGAGTAATCCTTTTCTAGGTTGGCGAGGAATTCGTTTTTGTTTAGATAATGTGGAATTATTTAAAACTCAACTCAGAGCTATTTTAAGGGTTAGTTCCAGTCATAGGATCAAAATTATGTTTCCCATGATTGCAACTTTAGCCGAACTCCAAAGAACAAAAGCGATATTAAATCAAGTAAAAACAAAATTACGTCAAGAAAATATTCCCTTCGATGAAAACATGGAAGTAGGAATGATGATTGAAATTCCTTCAGCCGTGGCGATCGCTGATAGATTAGCAACAGAGGTAGATTTCTTTAGTATTGGAAGCAATGACTTAAGTCAATATATAACTGCAGCCGATCGCACCAATCCGAGAGTGGCTAAATTAGCTGATGGTTTGCATCCGGGAGTATTAAAAATGATCAATGAAACCATCCAAGCTGCACATCAAGCAGGTATTTGGGTTGGTTTATGTGGCGAACTTGCTTCCGATCCCCAAGCGATTTCAATTTTAGTAGGTTTGGGAATAGACGAAATTAGTTTAAATCCCCACGCAATACCAAAAATCAAAAAAGCGATCGCCCAATTAAGTTTTCCAGAAGCGGAAGCGATCGCTCAAGCAGCATTAAAGTTAGATTCATCTGAATGTGTGAGAATGTTGATTTCTTAAGACACAACTATTGGATAATCGGGTGTGGGATTCAACGGACAGCTAAAAACATATTTACCGGGTTTGAGGGTAATTTCATAATCTTGAGTTGCACCTTTAGTTAAACCACCACCGCTAACCTTGGGTAAAGTTACCTGATTAAGACCTTCTCCCCTGAGGTAAAAACCTAATTCATAGGGAACGTCACGGTTCGCAACTCGAAAAATATATTTTCCTGGTTTGAGTTGTAAAGGCTTAAATCCTTTTTGTCTTTCTGCTAAAGTTTTAGCATTAATTCCCTTACAGTCTTCAGCTTTAGTTGTTTTAAACTGATAATCCTTGCTTTCTGTTTCGACAAATTGACAACCAGTTTGAGTCAAAGTGACAATTTGAGGTTTTCCTGCTTCCCCGACCTCTTGTTCAGAATTTGATTGAACGTTTCCACAACCTACAGCAAACATTAATAGTAATAAGCTGCTACCCAAAAATAAGTTTTTTTGCATTGTTTTTACCTACTTTCAATATAAGATTGATTTTTCTAATTTCCCAGCAACTTAGGTTATTAAATTTCCCATCTCTACAAAATGTTATATTTTAAGACATCATTTTACTGGTTTCAAAAATTACATTTTGATATATAAATGTGGGCGTTAGTCGATCTAGGAAATTTTTCTTCAAATAAAAATCCCCAAGCTTTGTGAATATCTCAGAGGATGTTTGAAAAGTTATATTATTTACCTAAGATATCTTGGATCCCCCTAAATCCCCCGATGTATTGGGGGACTTTTGCCCCCTTTTTAAGGGGGTTGGGGGATCTCAATAATGATATTGGGTAATAAGCTATACTTCTCAAACATCCTCTCAACCAATTAGCAATTAGCAGTTAACAATTACCAACAATAATTTAAGTTTATTCAGAAAGTATTTTCTGAGATGAGAGTAATCTGATAGTGGTATGATTTTTCACTGAGAATCCAGAATTATTCTGCTTATGTTGCGAATAAAGCGACGACTTCCAATTTTCATATGGGTTGGAATGACGCTTGTTATAACTGGGACGATCGCAAATTTTATCTTCGAACAATCTTCAGTTTCACCAAAGTCAATTAGCCGTAGTCGCTGTGAAACTAATAATGACAGTTCTTTTATATTTATTCCCGCAGGTGAATTTATTTCTGGTAGTGACAAAACCGAACGAGATTATGGCTATCGGATTTCAGCAGAAGCAGCAGCAAAAAACTCCACAACAGTAGCAAAAGAAGAACGGGAATTACGACAGGTTGGTTGGTTTAATGGGGAGTCTCCCCGAAAAGTGATTTTTCTTCCTGCTTTTTGCATCAGTCGGAATTTAGTTACAAATAGAGAATATCAAAGTTTTGTCCAAGCAACTAATCACCGCGTACCAGATATTTCCGAATCTGATTACCAAAAACAAGGTTTTTTAGTGCACCCTTACACTACAGTTCAACCCTATCGCTGGACTAATGGTAAATATCCATCGGGACAAGCACAACACCCGGTAGTATTAGTATCTTACGAAGATGCGATCGCTTTTACTCAATGGAAAAGCAAACAAGATAATTATACTTATAGATTACCAACGGCAAAGGAATGGGAAAAAGCCGCCCGTAGTCAAGATGGACGTTATTTTCCTTGGGGTAATAAATGGGATCACAATGGAACTAACTGGGCTGGTAGTGGCTTAAATTACACTAATGCGATCGCTACTTTTATGAAAAGTCGCAGTCCTTACGGTGTTGAGGATATGGCAGGAAATGTGTTTGAATATACTTCAACTTTGCGATCGCAGATTGTTCGCACGGTTTCAGTTATGAAGGGTTGTTCTTGGGATGATTTACCTGGATTTTGTCGGGCTGCTTATTTCCATACTCGTCCTATTCAATCCCGTCATATTTTATTTGGTTTTCGATTAGTTAGGGAATAGGATATTGGAGAATTTGGGAGTCAGAAGTTAGAAGACAGGAGTCAGAATAAATACTTAAAAATATTTTGTTGGAAAATTTATAGAGGTGAATTTCATTTTCTCAAAAATTTATTAGGAAACGAATTTATGACAAACACTTTCCAGCCTTTGCATTCTCTCCACTCTGCATTCCTAATTGCTAATCTTGACTCCTGTTAGCAAAGTGGTGCGCTACCGCGCACAATTCTGATTTCTGGATCCTGACTCCTAAAGTTAAAATTTAACTCCAATTTGTCCGTTAATTCCCCGAACAGAATTATAACCAGCACCGATAAAAACATTATCGGAACTGTTCAGTTGTACTCCACCGGAATAAGCAAATCCCTTATCGTCTGAATAGTATCCAACTCCGACATAGGGTGCGACAAAGGGGAAATTAATAAATTTCAATACATCTACTCCAGTAGATTCGTCAGGTCCTCTACCCAACTCAACACCTACACCTACAGCCCTAGCACCGATAGAAAAGGTTACGTCACCTTCCTGGGAACCAACAGAAACCCAAGGACGGGGTACGATTTGAGCTTT
>NZ_JASJDK010000035.1 GCF_030065675.1 Mastigocoleus sp. MO_188.B34
AAAGTTATACAGCCATCTGAATTAGTGGAGAAGGTTAAAAAAGTCGCTACGGGAATCCTTAGAACCGTTGAGCAGTAAGAAATAATATTAGTTAGTGTGATTTTTTTATCTCCCCTGCGAGTGGGGAAACATAGCAGAAGTCGATGGAAATTATAAATTGCTCAAGTTTCCATTAGTGCGCTTCCCCAACGAGTAGGGAAACCCTTTTAGAGTTGGCTTTGATTGTGGCAATGGGGCGTTTCCATTAGTGCGCTTCCCCAGCGAGTGGGGAAACCAAAATATTGCGTGCTCGTTTGTTGGGCGTTTATGCGTTTCCATTAGTGCGCTTCCCCAGCGAGTGGGGAAACTCTAGTCATCAAAACCCATTTACAGAGCCATTTCCACAACCAATTTTGACGGGGGAATATAAAAACCCCATTACGGCGATCGAGAAAACAATCAACCCCATTGCACAAAACTCTAAAAGTATTGATTTATCAAGGTTCTGACGTTTTGACGGGACCCCAGGGTTTTCGCCCTCGCTTTCCCCCGTCAAATTTAACTTCCACAAAAGTCAAATTTTTTGATTTCTGAAAAATTTATTTAGAAACTTATTTTATATTCGTTATTTGACTTAGGTCAAGCTTTTACTTCACCCGAGTTCGGGACAAGAAACTAGACAATTAACTTGATTACCAGGTTCAACCTGGTAACCAAAAATTATCACTTGTTTCCTAAAAGCTTCAAAACTAAAGCTATTCTTCCTCCGCGACCTCAGCAGTCTTATTTCGATCCAACTTCAAAATCAACACGCTCAAAGGTGGTAAACATAAATCTAAGGAATCAGGACGATTGTGAACCGACCAATTATCCGTCCACTTACCACCCAGATTACCCATGTTACTACCGCCATATTTACGAGCGTCACTATTAAATAACTCAGTGTAAAATCCTGGTTCGGGAACGCCGATCCGATAGTGGGAATGGGGCTGAGGAGTAAAGTTACAAATAGTAACTACAAAATCACTGCTTCCCTTATCGCGACGAATAAATGAAACTACACTGTGACGGTTGTCGCTACAATCAATCCACTCAAAACCTTCTTGAGCAAAATCTTGAGTATATAAAGCAGGTTCAGAACGATAGAGCTGATTAAGATCTTGGAAGAAACCTTTCAGTTGTGCGTGAGGTTCAAAATCTAATAAATTCCATTCCAAGTCACCCCAAACATTCCATTCACTCCACTGTCCGAATTCCATGCTCATAAACATGGTTTTCTTTCCAGGGTGAGCAAACATATAAGCGAATAAACAACGCTGATTAGCAAATTTTTGCCATCGGTCTCCTGGCATTTTACCAATGATGTTGCTTTTACCATGAACTACTTCATCATGGGAAAGCGCCAACATAAAGTTTTCGCTGTGGTTGTACCACATGCTGAAAGTAACGTTGTTTTGGTGGAATTGACGGAACCAGGGATCCATGCTGAAGTAGTCCAGCATGTCGTGCATCCAACCCATATTCCATTTTAGGTTGAAGCCCAGACCGCCAGTGTAAGTCGGCCATGATACCATGGGCCAAGATGTAGATTCTTCTGCAATGGAAAGTACTCCAGGGAAATAACTAAATAGTAAGTGATTTACCTGACGGAGGAAGTCGGCAGCTTCAATATTTTCTCTACCACCGTACTGATTGGGAAGCCATTCACCATCTTCACGGGCGTAGTCTAGGTACAGCATTGATGCGACCGCATCTACCCGAATCCCATCAATATGATATTTATCAAACCAGAATAAGGCATTCGCAACTAAGAAATTACGTACCTCATGGCGTGAATAATTAAATACTAAAGTTCCCCATTCTTTATGTTCGCCTTTACGGGGATCTGCATGTTCGTAAAGATGACTTCCATCAAAGAATGCTAAGCCATGTCCATCTTTAGGAAAGTGACCCGGAACCCAATCGACAATTACCCCAATATCATTTTGATGGCATTGGTCGATAAAGTACATAAAGTCTTCAGGGGTTCCATACCGGGAAGTACAAGCATAGTAACCAGTAACTTGATAACCCCAAGAACCATCGAAGGGATGCTCGGCGATCGGTAATAATTCAATATGGGTATACCCCAAATCCTTGACATAGGGAATCAGTTTTTCAGCTAATTCCCGATATGTTAAGAAACGAGCACCAGTATTGAGTTCCGATACTACAACAACATCCCCAAGTTCGCCATTGGGTAATTTGGGTGGTTCGTCAGCAGCAGCATGTAACCAAGAACCCAAATGTACTTCATAAACAGAAATAGGTTCTTGGAGGGGATCACTATTGCGTCGCTTTTCCATCCATTCTTGGTCGTTCCAAGTATGCGAATCTAAATTTGCGACGATAGATGCTGTTTTGGGTCGTGGTTCCTGCTGAAAACTAAAAGGATCGGATTTTTCGTAAATATGACCCTCATAGTTTTTGATCTCATATTTGTAACCTTCTCCCACTCCAATTTCAGGAATAAATAGTTCCCAAACACCAGTCGGACCTTTACGCATTTGGTGTTTCCGTCCATCCCATTCGTTGAAGTCTCCAAGAATAGAAACATTACGAGCGTTGGGAGCCCAAACAGCAAAATAAACTCCCGCAACACCATTGATTTCAGTGGGGTGCGCTCCTAGTTTCTCGTAGATCCGATGGTGATTACCTTCAGAAAATAAATGTAAATCAAAGTCTGTGAGCTTGGGGGAACGAAAAGCGTAAGGATCGTAAATAACTCGCTCGTGTTCTCCTTCTTTGATCCGGAATAAGTAATTTTTTGGTTCGTTTTCTGCTATGGTGCATTCAAAAAAATGTGAGTGATGCACCGTTTCCATCTCGTATTCCTCCCTTTCTTCGGGAAGTAATACCCATACTTTATCCGCTTTAGGTAAGTAGGCTCGCACTACCCAAAATTGTTCGCCATTTTCTTCTACTAGGTGGGAACCAAGAACTTCAAAAGGGTCTTGATGCTGGTTCCAAACAATGCTGTTGACCTGTTCTGGGGCGATGGTGGTAATTGACATGAAGCTATCCAGGTTGAATAAATTGAGTAACTAAATCGGCGATTAACTAAACTGGCTGTTATTTAGATTTTTTTATAATCTATATATTCTTTACATTTATTTGCAAATTTTTTCTTCACCAAAGATAACGGACATCAATTCCATTCTTAGCGTTCAAAAACCTGAAATTAAGGGTTTGGGAAGGCTTATTGTTCGATAAAGCTAAATTTTGGCTTAGATTCTTGTCTTCAGATTTTCGAGCTAAATTCAGGTTCAGATCTCAATCTAGGATTTTACGCTAAATTTGATTTGATGACCTCAGGCATCGGTTAAGCTAGTTAACCAGCTTTATTTAGACAGAGAAGTTTAGACAGAGAATAAAATATTTAGAATTCGCAATTTTATTTGTGAAAATAGAATCTGATATTCTGTTTTATATTTCAATTCTATTTATAAGCCCCTTTCCTCATCATAATTCTGAATGAATATAACACTGAAGTAAATTTTCAACTACAAAAAGTATTTAGCTTTTCTTAGAGAGCAACTAAACACCTGACTAAAAATATCCAACTAAATATCTATAAAAGGGAAAAATTGTTTAATTAAGCTACGTAAACGCAATAAAAAAACTGTTTCCCGGACTCGAGGACTTAACTTTGGAGGAAAAGTACGTTCCTGTATTTTTGCTGTAAGTTGCGCATATTCACCAGCTGTCAAGAGTTTACCATCTATTGGGGATCGCGCTTCGGTAATAATTTCCGTACGTAAAATTTCTTCTGGTATATCTTCTGGGGGTGGTAGTGCAATTGTCTTTGCTCCCCATTGAAAATTTAACACTGTACTAGTTAATACAGTGAAAATAAAGATAGTGACACCCAAGATAATTAATTTTACTATTGCCCTCACCCTTCTTAACTTCCTTTGTACTCTGACTGATACCTAAGTGTAGCCTCTGATTTTGTAATATCACCAGAGGTAATGGGCAAAGTTACTGAGAATGGGAAGTGTGGGAGGTGTGGGGAGTCACCATTTATTTTGACTTGCACATAGCGCTATACCTGTGGAAGCCAAACAAAAACCTGGTAATCAAAATTAGGTGTTACCAGGTAGATCCGAGTAGTTCAAAGGCATTGCATAAACGAGGGATGAATTTTTAAAATTTATCCCAGAGTCTAGTCCCCTAATTAAGCAACGCCAGTTCACAATAAAAAGGGCTATTCAACTGCAATCGCTAGAAGACAAAGTAATAAAAATTACGTTATTCTAAGCGAAAGAGATAATTAGATAGCTGAAAAGTTTAAATTAATACACTAACATGCAGTTAACATTACTGAACTGCAACACAATTAAACCTACGAGACTACTCTGCATTTGAAATTACTAGATTGTTTCGCAACTGGATTTATTGATTGCTTCGCAATACAAATTTTCGATTGCTTTGCAATACAAATTTTCGATTGCTTTGCAATACAAATCTTCGATTGCTTTGCAATACAAATCCTTAATTGCTTCGCAATTCCTTATGACACTTAACATTCGAGTGTTTATTGATTTTAGTAAACCGAAAATAACAGTTATCTAAGTATGGTGAGGAGCGCAAACACTCGTTTGTTGCGTGAGAGTAATTCAAACTGCAACTTCAGACTTATTTATTTCTCTTCTTTCTTTTCTTCTCCTGCTTTAGTATCAGTAGCCTCACCTCCATCAGTGGGCTCTGCTGCAGGGGGAGTAGTTTCTTCAGTGGTAGCACCACCTTCTTTCTTTTCTGCTTCTCCACCTTGTTCGCAGGCTCCTAGAGTGGTAGCCAAACCAAGTAAAAGAGCAAAACCAAGGATCTTAAATTTCATAACTCCTCTTTACACCAATTCTGACAATAAAAGTTCTTAGCCTGTTGAATACAATACCTTATTTACTGATTATTTGGACATTATTTTCAGTTTAAATACTAAAGAGTAATACTTTTGGGTTAGTTGCTTGTTATAGCAGGAGTTAGGAGTCAGGAGACAGGAGACAGGAGACAGAATTCAGGAGTGAAACCTGCTTTAAATATAATGAAACCTGCTGTACTTACTGTTTTTTAATCAGTGCTTTTACTAATCTCAGTTACGATAATAATATTTTTACCTTGCTATTTGCTACCTGAGTCGGCCATATTTGACTAAAATTAACAATCCTGAATCAACTTAATATCTTTTGAATAACTGAACCATTGACAATCCTGATTGTTGTTTTGTAACAAATCTTAGATTGTTACCTTGATGCTGAATATTTCATCTTGTAATTTTGTTAATACCTATCTATGCAAGCATCAATATTTCTGATGATTTACATAGTGCAAGAGTATTAGTGCTTTGGCAAATAATGCTGACCTGAGCAAAAGTAAAAAAATCATCTAAAGTGTAGTATTCGCTAACTAGGAAAATTATGTCTTTAGTTCAGTAAATTAGAGGATGTTTGAAAAGTTATATTATTTACCTAAAATATCTTGGATCCCCCTAAATCCCCCTTAACAAGGGGGACTTTTGCCCCATTTTTAAGGGGATTGGGGGATCACAATAAGGATATTGGGTAATAAGCTATACTTCCCAAACATCATCTTAGATAGTTTCCGAACAGGATTTGGCTTGGGTTCAATTACCGTTACTAGGAAAAGTATCAAGTGAATCAAAATCAACGTCAACATCAAATTCACGATCGCAATCGAAATCTTTATCCCCAGAATTCCCGTTCTGCGAGACGCCAAAAAATGAATAGCCAATCCGGAAACAGACAATTTGGGAGCAATGGAGTGAAAAATTATGAACTCCCTTTAGAAGCATCTTTAAGAAGACATCGACAAACACCAAAGAATTTTTCTTATATTCCCGATCGCAAAAGAAAAGTCCTGGAACCACCGCGTAGTAAATTTACTCGCGCTAACCGTTTGGAGTTTAGGGAAGTATCTAAAAGTAATGCTATTCCTGTTGTTCCCAATTCAGAATCACTACCTTTATGGTTGGTTCGTTGGCAAAATGTTCAGCGTTATTCTTCGATCGCAACTTTTTTACTGGTAATGGCAAGTTTAACAGTTTATGGTTGGACAGTATATGCTCAGCAACTGTGGAGTCAAAATTCTCGCACATTGCAGAAGTTACAACGTCAAGAGCGACAAATAACCACAGCAAATGAAACTATCAAAAATAAAATGGCAAAAGAAGCAGAAAAACCAGCCACTGGTTTAGTTGCTCCCACACCCAGTCGAGCGATTTTTATCCCACCTACGTCAACTGTCAGACAATCGATTTCTGGGGAAATTGCTCCAAATTTTGAGATCCAACAACCAAATAATACACCTATAGGGTATTGAAAAGTAAAAAGTAAAAAGTAAAAAGTAAAAATATAACCTGCGGTTACGCAATACCTATAGCTGCGCTATCGCTAGCTGCTAACAAAATTCAAAAGTCAAATAGGACTTTACAAGAAGGTGACCATAGTTCGATTTAATATTTTTGCAAGTCCATGCGAAAGTTCTCCCGTAAAACAAAGTTAAAAAATCTCAAGAATTCTAGCTTAAAGAATTCGGGTTCGAAGGGTTCAGGTTTAAAAGGTTCAGATATTAGGGGTTCAGGTTTAAAGAATTTGGGTTTAAAGAATTTGAGAAATTCTCAACAACAGAGATTTTCTCAAAGTAGAGGGAGAAAAAATCGCACTCCGAAACAACATCAAAAACGAGGTGTGAGATTTCGGTTATTTGTTGTCTGGAGCATACTAATTATCGCTGGTTCTGGGTTAGGTATTCATTTGTATAGTTTACAAATTATCCAGGGACCCAAGTTAACTAAAGAAGCGCGTTCCCAACAAATGTTTAATATGCGCCCTTTTATCCCTCGGCGCAAAATTATCGATCGCAATCGAGATGTGTTAGCGATCGACCGTCCTGTATATACTTTGTACGTTCATCCCAATCAGTTTAATTACACTATTGAAGTAGTTGCATCTAACCTGGCAAAGATTCTTGGTAAAGATGCAACCGAATTAGAAAAAAGATTCCGCAAGCATAAAAGTGGGATTCTCCTATCTCATGCTCTCCCTGAAGCAACTGCAGACCGATTATATGCTTTACGATTTGATGGTTTAGATCTGCGTCGAAAATATTCCCGATACTATCCCAAGGAAGATTTAGCTGCGGATGTTGTTGGTTATATTGATGGGGATCGACGTGGTCAAGCTGGAATTGAGCGTTCTCAGCAAAAAATGTTGGAGCGTCCCCCTCGTACTGTACGCTTGAGTAGGTCTGGTAATGGTTCTTTAATGCCAGATTATGCTCCAGAAGGCTTTTTACATTTTGATGATTTACAATTACAACTAACTATTGACAGTCGCTTACAGCGTTCTGCTCGCTCTGCTTTGACTAAGACTCTCAAAAAATGGAAAGCTAAGCGCGGTGCTGTAATTGTGATGGATGCGTGGGATGGTTCTTTATTGGCGCTGGTTTGTAGCCCGACTTATAATCCTAACAGATATAGCAAAAAAGATATTCCTTTATTTAGAAATTGGGCGGTTGCTGATTTATACGAGCCGGGTTCTACTTTTAAGCCTTTGAATGTAGCGATCGCTCTGGAAGCTGGCGTAATAAATCCCTTTGATGTTTTTAATGATAATGGAACTATTCAAGTAGCCGATCGCACCATTAAAAATGCGGATAATAAAGGTAACGGACGAGTAGATATTGCTAAAATTCTCCAACGTTCGAGCAATATTGGGATGGTAAAAATCATCCAAAGAATGAGACGTTCTAATTATTATAGTTGGTTGGAAAAAATTGGTTTGGGGGAACGTTCCAAAACAGATTTACCTTCGGAAGTTAATAGTCGTCTCAAGTCTGAAAGAGAATTTACTATTAAACCTATTGAACCTGCAACGGCTTCTTTTGGTCAGGGTTTTTCCCTTACACCATTACAGTTAGTCCAAATGGTCGGTTCTTTAGCAAACCAAGGTAAGTTAGTTACACCCCATGTAGTTAAGGGTTTGGTTGATAGCAAAGGAAAAATGCATGTTAAACCAAATTTAAATCCACCCCGTCAGATTTTTTCGCCAGGAACTACCCAAAAAGTTGTAGAGATGATGGAAACAGTAGTTTCCAAAGGTACGGGTAAACCAGCAAAAATATCAGGTTATCGGATTGCGGGGAAAACTGGTACTGCACAAAAAGCGGATCCGAATGGGGGTTATCGCGATGATGCAAAGATAACAAGTTTTGTCAGTATTTTACCGGTGAATTCTCCACGTTATGTTGTTTTAGCGATCGTGGATGAACCTAAGGGTGAAAATGCTTATGGTTCGACTGTTGCTGCACCCATTGCAAAATCAGTTATGGAAGCGTTGATCCCGTTGGAAGGAATTGCGCCGGAGAAAAGTAATGAGTAAGGAGTAAGGAGTAATGAGTAATGAGTCGTGAGGTAGAGACGTAGCAGAGGCTACGCCGACGCCAAAGGCTCTGCTACGTCTGTGCAGGAGTAATGATTAGATAGATAATGATTATTAAAATAGGGGATGTCCTAGAGAAGAGCAAAAAGTTAAAAGTCAAAAATCAAAATATTATTATTGGGGTTATAGGGAAGTTCTGAGAATATACACCCTGACTAAATTTCACATCTGAACAATTTCTAGATCTAGATTTTTCGATCTGCTCAATCTGGAATAGATGTTTTCGGGTAACAGCAACAAATTATTGAGTAGATAATATAAAGTAGTGTGGTTAAGCCACTCACTCTACATAGTCAACTGTAAATAAATGTTCTCTAGCCATTGGTTGGGTATTAAACCAAGTGCTATAGATTACTGATAATTGGTATAGTGCTGCATCCATTGCTAAACAATATTCTTTGTTTAACATTACGAATCCATCGTCATCTGTTCTTACATAACGTAGTTTTAGCTGAGTAATTCCAACTAAGTCTCTGTTTATTAATAAGTTGAAGATTTCTTCTGTCAGTTCTTGTAGTTTTGTTTTATGTTGCTTCGCGATTGTCATGGTGCGTTTTTATCTTAATGGTTTTTCACTTGACAAAAGGGTCTTGTAGGTAATTTTATATAAGTCATTCCCTTAAGTGGGCAAGATTTAAAATTATTAACAGAATATTAAGGAAGGAATGCTGTTGGTGTGGGGAAATTTTTAAAGTTATTAATATTTGGTTGTTTAGGGATAGGTTAGACAACAGATAGGGTAGATTAGGCAACGGATGTGGTTTTTGGGTTGAACCACGAGCGTAAGTAACGGATGTGAGTAATGGATGCGATCTCAAGTTGTACCTGATGTGATCGCTCTTGACATTCAAAACAGTCGCTACATATCTATCACTCATCACTCATTACTGTGCGCTGTCGCGCCCCGCTTCGCTAACATTACTCATTACTCATTACTCATTCCCCTTTCCCTTACATCATAAAGTTTTGCCAGATTTTCACGTACCTTAATAGTGTAAGGATTATTTTCCTCAAACTTTTGCTTCATAATCTCTAAAGCTTGTAGGTAAAAAGGTTCGGCTTCATCGTACCGTCCTTGGTTAAAGTAGAGTTTTGCCAAGTTGTTCAAACAAATAGCAACTTTGGGATGTTCCTTCCCCAGGCTTCTTATAATTTCTAAAGCTTTTAGGAACAAAGGTTCGGCTTCTTCATACCGTCCTTGGTTTGTGTAGAGTAAAGCCAAGTTATTCAAGTGAATAGCGGTACCAGGATGTCCCTCTCCCAACAGGCATTTTCTTATACCTAAAGCTTGTAGGTACAAAGATTCGGCTTCTTCGTACCGTCCTTGGTCTGCGTAGAGTGAAGCCAAGTTATTCAAGGGAATCGCGGTATCAGGATGTTTCTCCCCCAAGAGGCGTTTGTCCATATCTAAAGTTTTTAGGAACAAAGGTTCGGCTTCTTCGTAGCGTCCTTGGTCTTTGTAGAGATTAGCCAAGTTATTCAAGGGAATCGCGATATCAGGATGTTCCTCCCCCAAGAGGCGTTTTTTCATATCTAAAGCTTGTAGGTACAAAGGTTCGGCTTCTTCGTACCGTCTTTGATCGCTGTAGAGATTAGCCAACTGGTTCAAACAAATAGCGACATTGGGATGTTCCTCCCCCAAGAGGCGTTTTAAAGCTTCTAGGTAGAAAGGTTCGGCTTCTTCGTAGCGTCCTTGGTCTTTATAGAGATTAGCCAAATTGTTCAAACTTTCAGCGACATCGGGATGTTCCTCACCCAACAGGTGTTTTCTCATATCTAAAGCTTGTAGGAACAAAGGTTCGGCTTTTTCGTACCATCCTTGGTTATTGTAGAGATTAGCCAAGTTGTTCAAACTTTCAGCGACACCAGGATGTTCCTCACCTAATAGGCATTTTCTCATCTCTAAAGCTTTTAGGAACAAAGGTTCGGCTTCTGCGTAACGTCCTTGATTTTTGTAAAGTAACGCCAAGTAGTTCAAGCTAGTAGCAACATCGAGATGTTCCTCCCCCAACTGCTTTTTCACTACTTCTAGACACTGCTCATACCAAGATTGTGCTTGGTCATATAATCCTTGATCTTCGTAAAATCTACCATTACCAACAAAAGCCCAAATTAAATCATCATTACTGATATATTGAATCAGTTTCGGATTTTTCGTCTCTGCTAGATGAGGTATGGCGGAGGCAAATTTGGTAATATCCTTGAGTGTGAGTGAATCAATTTCATCGATCTGTTTAGCGATCGCTAACATTACCCGATTAAAAGCACGTATAAGATACTCTTCTCCCGATTGGTAAGTAGTATTGGGGGATTCTAACTCTTCTAACTTGATTTGGAAAAATTCCCGTAGCAGCGGATGCAGTTGATATGTTCCCTCACCTTTGTCCTGTAGCAAACTCAGTTTTAGGAGAACACAATCCCTAATATCTTCTAAATCTTCAGGGTCTTCATCAGGTAAACATTGTTTAACTAAATCCCAAGGTATTGGTGCAAAAGCAAATAAACTCAGTAAACAAGCGAGTTTTTTATCTTCATATTTTAATTCTTCCCAACTCAACTCAAATGCAGCTAACGCACTATTATGGGGTGCTGTCATATCCCCATCAGTATTAGTCAAAGCACGATGATTCAGGCGCTTTGTTTCTAACCTGCTCAACATTTCAGCCAGCGATAAATCTTGTTTCTGCGCCAGATATCTCCCGACTAGTTCTAACCCCAAGGGTAAATATCCTAACCATTCACATAATTTATTTGCTTGGGATTCCTCTGCATTCACCCGTTCCACAATGATGAATGACTGCAATAATTCCAATGCTGCTTTTGGTTCTAATACATTCAGGGATAATTTCTTAATAGACCTTCCTAAATGCGATCTGGTCGTAATCAGTACTTTAAACCGGGATAAACATGGAAGTAATGGTTTGATTTCTCCATAGTTGGTGAGGTTATCCAGGACTAGCAACGCTTCACCTTCACCCCAGCGCTGATAACAGTATTTTAATTGTGCTGCTAAATCTAAATTATCCGGTGGTTTTACATCAAAGTAAATTTGAGCAAGCTGTACTATCTGCAAACCCACATCTTCTAATGCTCGTAACCAACAAATTCCACCTTTGTAGGTTTCGCGGTGCGCAATTGCATATTGCAGAGCTAATTCTGTTTTCCCGATTCCACCCATCCCAGCAATCGAGGTAATCGATCGCCGCGCAGTTGAATCGATCGCGACTTGTTGATTTTGTTGTAGTAGTTTGTGGAGTTTTTGCAGTTCTTCATCTCGTCCCACAAACTTAATGACTCCACTCCGGGGAAGATTATGGAATTTGGTAGGAGCGGGTTTTGCTTGATTACCTTCGCTACGCTGTACCCCTGGTAATTGTTCTCGGCGATTTTGCCATTCTTCATCAAACTTTTTGAGATTCCCTTCTTTATCACTTTTGGGATACCACAGTTTTAGTTTAAAGTGCCAATTTGATGAACCGCGTTTATTTTCGCGCAAATCTTCAAGAATTTCTAAAAAGTTTTCTAGTGCTTTGAGTGCTTCTCGCACCTGTTCTTTATTCTCAAAACCAGTAAGTTCATCGAATACAGCTAATGTAGTACGAACAATTACTACTTGATTTAATGTATCCCATTCACATGTAATTTTAAAACGCTCGGGACGATCTAACTTGTCATTAGCATAAGCTAACAACTGTTCTAAAAGTATTCTTACTCGCGCTTTAACATCATCACCGTAGGAAGGATTTGGCATAAGTATAACTTATAGAAGCTTGCGGTAAAAGTTTGAGATAAAAAATTCGAAATAAAGTCTAGCGATCCCCCAAACTTATTCTACATACCCGAAACTTTAAACTCGCAACTTCCCAGGATTTAAGTTTTTCAACAAAGAGAATTTTCTTTCGGGTACTACCCCAAATTTACCTTTACCTCAGAGTTAGGAATTTAACAAATGAGAAAGGTAATCAGCTTTATTCAACGAAATAAGAAGAAGTTAATATTGGTTGCTGCGTTTGTAATTTCTTTGACAGCAGATCTGATTTTTCCTGGTGCGGGTGTTGCGATCGATTTACTGTTCCTACTATGGGAACTGTGGCAATTATATTGATATTACCCGTCGGTGCGCCCCTACCATAAATAAATATTGTTCGTGGTACGTTTCTATGTTGTGGAGATCGGGAATCTTAATCAAACACCGCTAAAACAGACTTGGCTAATAAATTGAAAATCTCATGGGATCCCCCTAAATTCCCCGTTGAGTTGGGGAACTTTGAATTTCCCCCCTTTTCAAGGGGGGTTAGGGGGGATCAAAAACTCGGTGGTGCAAACTGGTAACTCAGGCTAACACCGCTAAAACAGACTTGGGTAATAACTTGAAAATCTCATGGGATCCCCCTAAATTCCCCGTTGAGTTGGGGAACTTTGAATTTCCCCACTTTTCAAGGAGGGTTAGGGGGGATCAAAAACTTGGTGGTGCAAACTGGTAACTCAGGCTAACACTGCTAAAACAGACTTGGGTAATAACTTAAAAACCTCATGAGATCCCCCTAAATCCCCCTTGGAAAGGGGGACTTTGAATTTTACCCGCTTTTTGAAGGGTTAGGGAGGATCAAAAACTCGGTGATGCTTAGACCAATACCGCTAAAACAGACTTGGGTAACAACTTATCTTTAAACCAAACAATCTTAGCCGGGACATCATTTAATTTGACCCCTGCTTTATCTAAGTTCAACCGTTCGGAAATCGCCAAAATTAAGTCATTACGTTCGGAACGTCTCACCTGATAAAACTTCTTTTGTAAATATTCAGGACGCCAATACCCGACAATTTCTAACAAAAACGTTCTCCCATCGGGATGAACCAAGCGAAAATCCGGAATCATCACACTACCCGGAATCGGAATTAAATCCACTTCTCTTTCCAATACCCACTCAGTTTTTGCTGACTTCCATTTATTCGCAAAAGATTCTTCCAGCATACTATCGTAGGGTTTACCGGGGGAATAATGGGTAACTAAACCGCATTCCGAATTGAGGGTAAAACGTCCGGTCTTCCGAGCTTTGGTGTAAAAATCGCGGGTTTGCAATGTTGATGCTAAACTCCACTTGGTAACGTGAAGTAATGCGGGAATTAATTTCGCGATCGCTAATCCATATCTAGTACTGGGATGAAATAAACTTGTAGGTCCATCAATGGTAATAGTAAAACCGTGGTCTGCATCACCCTCAATATAAGACATTAATTGAAATAATTTGAGGTAGCGAAATAGTAGCTTATATTGTCCCGGAACATTACGATGGGCGTTAATAATTAACTGACTGGCTTTATAAAATACTCCCTGCACCTGGGACAAATTATAACGGTGCAATAATGATTCGGGAGTTGGCGCGTCGAAATTCGTTAAAATCTTGTTCTCATTTAAATCTGCATATAAACCATCCCGCACCTGTGAGGGAAGAATTTCTTTTTCTAATTCTCGACTTAATTCATCTGCAACTTTACCCAGGGTAATTTGAGTTGATTCGCGACTAGGTGAAGATTTTGCAGCAACAGCAAATACCTTTGCTCGCAGCATCGGTGGTTCCAAAGGACTTACCACCTCAAAGGTAGAAAAACTGCTTTTGAGAATATAAGCCAAACCCCGCTTCATCCGATAATCTGGGGTATCTCCTTCTAGATCGGAAAGTTTACGCTCCAATAAACCTTGGGTATTACCAACAGTATCCTCATAACAAGTAATGATTTCAGTAGCTATTGTTAAATTGCGATCGTCAATGCTCAACCGCTTGGGAATAATTTCTTCGCCATTATGGCGGTAACTTAGTAGATCTGTTGGGAGCATATGAAAAGTAAAAAGTAAAAAGTAAAAAGTAAAAAGTAAGAATTCACTAATTCCTTGCATGATGCTGCCATGTCATGCAATACCTACAGTACGCTACGCTAACACCAATTACCCATTACTCATTACCCATTACCCATTACCAATTACCCATTACCAAATCGCCAATCCCCAACCCCCACAAGATTAAGTTAAGTTTATTAAAGCTACTACTATCCGAACCACATAACATGGTGGAACAAATTAAGTCTCGCTATTCTGTTGCTTGGATTGAAAAAATCACTGAAGTTCCCCAAAGCGAATGGGATGCTTTAGCTGTCCCCTTAAAAACTCCCTTTTTTGAGTGGGACTGGTTACATAATATGGAAGCTTCTGCAAGCACTACGGCTAGAAGCGGTTGGAAACCACACCATTTAACTTTATGGCGAGACAAAAATTTAATTGCAGTTGCTCCACTGTACATTAAATCTCACAGTTTTGGAGAATTTGTCTTTGACCATCAGTGGGCAGATATTTCCGAGCGCGTGGGCGTGAGATACTATCCTAAATTACTTGGTATGTCGCCCTTCACCCCGGCTGAAGGTTATCGGTTTTTAATCGCTCCAGGGGAAGATGAAGATCAAATTGTTGCCTTGATGGTACGGGAAATTGATTATTTTTGTAATAAACATCGTATCAGTGGTTGTCATTTTCTCTACGTCGATCCTCAATGGCGTCCCATCTTAGAAAGACAGGGTTTTAGCTCTTGGATGCATCATAGTTTCATCTGGGAAAATCATGGTTTTTCCACTTTTGATGATTATCTCAAAATTTTTAATGCTAATCAGCGTCGCAATATCAAACGCGAACGTAAAGCAATGACTAAATATGGTTTGGAATTAAAAGCTGTAACCGGCGATGATATTCCCAAATCCTTTTTTAGCTTGATGTATGACTTTTATGCCGACACCTGCGATAAATTTGGTTGGTGGGGAAGTAAATATTTGACGAGAAAGTTCTTTGATCTCCTACATACTAATTATCGCGATCGCGTAGTGTTAATTGCAGCATATAGCGAACAGGATAATCGCCAACCACTGGGAATGTCATTTTGTTTGTATAAAGGCGATCGCATGTATGGAAGGTACTGGGGTAGCTATCAAGAAATTGATTGTTTGCACTTCAATGCTTGTTACTATTCACCCATAGAATGGGCGATCGCCAACAACATCCAAAGTTTTGATCCCGGTGCTGGAGGAAGACACAAAAAGCGTCGCGGTTTTCCTGCTAGTCCGAATCATAGTTTACACCGCTTTTATAGCGATAGATTAAAACAAATTTTCCTACCTTATATGCGCGAAGTAAATCAACTTGAAGAACAAGATATTGAAGCAATTAACGCCGAATTACCTTTTAGTAAGAAAGATTCTTAGTAAAAACTCTGGATTCAACGTAATCAGACCCATAAGTTAATTAGACATCTCCGGAAAAGAATGTAGAGACGTACCAGAGGCTTTGCCGACGCCGTAGGCTCTGGTACGTCTCTACAAGGATTTTGGGTTACACATATTTAATTTCCGGAGAGGTCTATTACTGATGAGTTGGTAGGGATGGGTACAAATAAGGAAGATATTGTATTGGGTTTATAACCCAGAGAATATCCAAAATATGGTTTGGTATAGGAAGTTTGATGTGTCTATTAAGCTACACCATAATCTGTATATTGTCGTTTATATGGCGGCTGCAACCCCAGCACAATATCCTCCCTTGGAACTCCCATTTCAACCAATTCTTCCCCAGGATTTTGATCTGTTAAATTCTGTTGGAGCCAAATTTTTCCATCTTTAATGTCGAAATGCATTATGCATCGATAAACACGATTTAACTTTTCCCAACCCACATTCATCCATTGGTAATGATCTCTTTCAGTGTCTAAGATCAATTGCACTTCTACTTCGTTGTCTGATATGTCATCACTGGTATAACGAGTTAACAGTGTTTTTATGTAATCTCGATATTTTGCTAATTTATCCATTGCACAATCACCTCATTTACTGGATCATATACAAATTAATAGAATCTGATACTGTTGTACCGCAGTTTGTGAAAATTCTAATTGAAAAAATGTTTTGTATGCATCCAGTGGAACTGCTAGATATAATATTCGCTCTTGCTCATTAGCTTGTAATGCAAGACGGTAACTGAGAAATTGTCCCAAAGCAGAATAAAAATCTGTAATTGCAGAAGGATTGAGAAAGCTTTTAATTTCAACAGCTATTTTTTTACCTGCTTTCTCTGCTGCAATTATTTTTTCTGCTCCTAAATCTACCCGAAAGTTAACATCTCCAAATTTAAACTTCAGTGGATCGTCTGTAATCACCCACTGCTCTTTTTGAAGAGCTTTTTTGACAGCATCATGGAAAATATCTTTAGCAGACACAGATATAAATAAAAATCTAATTTAACAAAATTATTTTTCCCACATTAAATTGAGAAATTTTTCTTCTATGTATGAGAGAAGTATTGAGAAAGAATTACACTAGGAATGAAGTGTAAAAACCTAAAAAATAGTAAATACTGAGAGAGAACATGGATTTGCTGGAAAATTTAACGGCAATAGATAATAAACTTTCTCACCGTCATATTGACCTCGACCCTAACGGCTACTTTATTATTTATCTCGATCGCGATGCTGGGTTAATTTGCGCCAAGCATTTTACTAATGTTATTGACGATCGCGGTTTAGCAGTAGATCCTGAAACCGGAAAGGTGATTCCTGCAAAGGGGAAAGTTGAACGAACTCACACAACCTTATTTTCTGGAAGAACAGCAAAAGAATTGTGTGTCAAAATTTTTGAGGAGACTCAATCTCCTCACGTAACAATGTTAGATCATGCAGCTTATCTCGGTCGGGAATTTGTCCGGGCTGAAATCGCCTTGGTGACAGGAAAAGAATATGTTCAAGATTAAACAAAGACAAACATTATCTTTTTTTGAATTTTAACCATTAACCGTTAACAATAAATCTGTTAACAGTTAACGGTTAATGGTTAACCCTTAAAAAACTTATACTGTTCTAATATCTGAGGTTTCTAATGGTCAAACCGATAGTTAACTATTAGATGAAGGTTGAACTGCTAAGTAAATGTAGTAGGTCGCCATTGGGATTACAGTTGCAGCAACTAATAATCCTACAATCCAAGCAATGGCGTTGCTGCGTTCTTCTCCTTCTACCTTACCAAAATTACCCTCCACCGAAACATTATTATTAACTTCAGGTGGTCCCGGATCTGCTTCCCCTGAGAGGATTTTACTCAGGCGATCAGCTGAATCTAGAAATGCTTGGTTGTATTTGTTCCCATCTCTCAACGGTACCAATAAAGTTTCTGATGCTACACTTTTAGCTGTCTCCTCTGGAAGTAATGATTTGACTT
Source organism: Mastigocoleus sp. MO_188.B34 (assembly GCF_030065675.1). Classification (GTDB taxonomy): domain Bacteria; phylum Cyanobacteriota; class Cyanobacteriia; order Cyanobacteriales; family Nostocaceae; genus Mastigocoleus. Next base: position 17,727 of record NZ_JASJDK010000035.1, read on the forward strand.
CTTCTCCTGTAGCGATCGCGCTTTGGTTAGTCAAAACGTCAATCATTAATAAGACTTGATTCGCCTTATCTTCAGTTGTTGGAAACCATTTATCGAATAGAGCTTGAGTAAAACTTTGAGTCGTTTCACCATAGTCAAGCCGACGTATAGTAACTATTCTTACTTGATTGCCAGTATTTCTTGCTAAATCTGCAAAAGTATTGCTAATTTGACCTTCATTAGCACGGTTAATAACCTCGCCTTGGTCTATAACCCAAGTATTTGGATTGAAATTTGGTATGTCATAAACACCTGTAGCTGATGCTGGAGCACACATTAGCAATACAGATAAAGTTGCAGTAATCAGTGATATTACTGATAGTGGAAATATTTTTTTAATTTGTTTGAGGAGCCCTTCCATGGGACAGACCATAATATACAGACTTGCACCAAAAATACAACACAATTAGGTCCATCACCAAATAAATACATGGTGTTGTTATTTGTTACCACAGAAATAATATTACTATCACAAAAAGGTCATTAATGCTAGAGCAAACTGAAGGAGAAATCTAAGATACTAGGACTTAAGCACTCGTTACCTTAGCCGTTAGGAATGAGAATTTAATAATCTGTAATTCTGAAATTTGAAATGGTGGGTTACGCGATGCTAACAGCACCCTATTTTTGTACTTTCTTTAATCCACATTCCTTAGCAAGGCGTAGGTAGCAGAACTGAAGGTAGGGAACTGTAGCTATCGTAATTATTTCCGGTGGTTCGGGATTACTTATTTCCTTACAGGTACAGCTAAAAAGTTTAAATTATGCGCTGTCGCATCTGTGTTAGTACGCCACTAACCTAACAATTTTAAATTAAATTCCAATCCTATTTTCTATATTCTGCTATGGCTTGCGATCAACTGAAAATTTAGTGTGATAGACAAACACTAAAAACACCTGTATAAAAATAGTTAAGTAAATTAAAGATTGACATAAAATATTCGCTTCAAAGAAAATTTGATTGGCTTTGATGTACTCCAGACGGTATAAGTGTATAGGTTATATATTTTTTTTCTAATTACACAATATTTAGACAAGCAGAAAATTTTACTAATATAATCCAAAATAACCATGTTTAAAAAAAAAACAAGAATGCCGTTTTGATATTGACCCTGCTGATCTCTTCGAGCATCATCATTGGAGTTTTTTGGATTTTGGGTCATGTTTACCGTCTTAACTTAGGTTCTTTTTCCCAGACTTCTGGCAAGAATAACAAGCGACACTCACTAAAGTTAGAATCATTGGGGGGTGAGGAATCAACTCAAATCCCAGAGAAAAAACCGACTCAAGCTACAACTGGAAGATTTGCTGATGTTGAAAATGTACCCTCCGGAATCTTTCGTTATGGAGGTAGTACTACCTGGGCTATTATTAGGTCTAAAACTGAAGGGAAAATAGAAAGGGCATTTTTGAAATATGACCTACGTTACACAAACCCCATAGCAACCTCTCCCGACTCTGGTGTTGGGATTAAAATGTTACTCAATAATGAATTAGCCTTTTCTCAAACTTCTCGTTCCCTTAAAGATAAAGAACATGAAGCAGCTCGGATGAAAGGCGTGACACTTACAGAAATACCAGTAGCAATTGATGGTATTGCAGTAGCAGTAAATCCTGATCTCAGTCTACCTGGTATAACAGTTAAAGATCTCAAAAAAATATATGTTGGTAAAATTTCTAACTGGAAAGAACTAGGTGGGCCAAATTTAAAAATCATACCTTACTCCAAACGAAATAAAGGAGGAACGGTAGAATTTTTTACTAAAAATGTTTTGCAAAAAGAAAAATTTGGCAACGATATTCAAACTGTTGAAACAACCACCGAAGCCTTACAAAAAATAAGCCAAAATCGGGGTGGTATTTTTTATGCATCTGCACCAGAAATTGTAAGACAATGTAATGTTAAACCCTTACCAATAGGTCGAGTCGGTCAAAGATTTGTCCCACCTTACCAAAGACCATTGATTCCACCTTCTCAATGTCCCGCTCGGCGCAACAAACTAAATATTGCTGCTTTCAAGAGTGATGAATATCCCATGACCAGAAGGTTATTTGTAGTTGTAAAAAACAACGGTAAGATTGAAGAAGAAGCGGGGGAAGCTTACGCTCAACTTATGCTAACCCAAGAAGGTCAAAAATTAATTTCTGAGGCTGGGTTTGTTAGAATCCGTTAGTAGCAATAGATAATAATCTTGTAATTACATATTCCTAAGTAAATAATTTTGCTACGGTTAGTCAGTAACTAATTTCTATCACTGCCTAGCCACAGAGATTAAATGACACAACCTCATATTACTCTTAGTAGTTTGAAGAAATACCTGAAGACTTGTTCTCAAGAACAACTAGTCAATGAGATTTCCGAACTTTTTCGAAGATTCCCTACAGTAAAACAGTACTACCAAATCAAGCTTTATCCTGAAAGTGAAGAACAGGTTATTAGTAAATACAAAAAAGCGATCGAAAATGAGTTTTTGCCATCTAGGGGTTTTGATAATGCCATGCACAAAAGTGCAAAAAAAGCTATCTCTGAATATAAAAAAATTAGTCAAACACCTCTAGGTTTGGTAGATATTATGCTATTTTACGTGGAGCAAGGTGTCAAATTTATCAAGTCTTGTGGTGACATTGATGAAAACTTCTATATCAGTATGGAAGGAATGTATGAAAAAGCTGTAACATTCATCAGTAATCATGGTTTTAAAGATATTTTTCAAGAACGTTGCCAAAAAATTGTAGAAGATACATCGGATATAGGATGGGGGTTTCATGATGCTTTATCTGAAATCTATGAAGAATCTTTTTTATAAACATGTTAGTTACAGAAAACACTTATAACTGTCAGGGGACCAAATGTTATTCATTATCATTAAACCCCCGTTAATAGTAAAAAAAATCACTTTATATCGTTAAAACGAAAACTGCATTAGTGATTTTTTATTCTCTTTTTATATGCTTAAAATTTACTTCGAACTGCCAAAGCTCAACTATCATTAGTGTTAGTTGATTGACGCAAAACATTCTATTTTCACTGAACAAATCCAGCTTGGAAAAATGTAAAGTGAAAATAATTTTTGGCTACCAAAATACTTTTTAAGTGAGTAAAATGAACGAAGAGAAACCACAGCTAGATCCTCATCCCCTTAGTCCTTATGTAGCATGGGCTGGTAAACGTAACCGCGATGCAATTTTAGCCGTACTGGAGGAGCAGCTTCCTAAAAGTGATGGTCATGTTCTGGAAATCGCCAGTGGTAGCGGTATGCATGTATCGTATTTTGCTCCACACTTTAAACATCTGTGCTTTCATCCATCGGATTTTGATGAAAATGTTTTTGATAATATAAAGCAGCTGAAGCAAGAAAAAGGAATCGAGAATATGAGAGATCCTGTGAAGTTAGATCTTCTTTCTCAGGAGACCTGGTCGAACCCTTCAGAGCAATTTTTTGACGTGATTATTTCCATTAATATTCTCCAAGTTGCTCCGTTTGAAGTTGGAGAAGGAATCATGCAATGCTCTGGGAAACTACTCAAACCAGGTGGATTCCTATATATGTACGGACCATTTAAGGTTAATGGAGAATTTTCTTCCCCATCCAACGAAGAATTCGACCGACAATTGCGTTCTGCTGGTGTTCCTTTTTGGGGTCTTAAGGATGTGGCTGATTTAACCGCAGCAGCGAAGGATAATGGTCTCGTCCTTAAGGATAAACTAGATACACCGACTAACAATTTTTCTCTATTGTTTTCTAAACCTTTGACTTAATTTTGATAACTAAAAACCATCAAATTAATACTTAACTAAAATGTCGATGAATAAAGTGTTTGTATATGCCGAGTATCAAGTTTCTATTGATTTTACTCAAATAGATTGGGATTCTGTCAATTTAGAAATGAAAAAATTTGCAGGATTAAAATCTAAAACTTGGTTAAGCGGGATAAACACCAATACTCTTGGGGGTTTTTATGAGTTTGATTCTGTAGAAAATGCACAAAATTATATAAATGAACTTTTAATCCCATTTTCTACCAAAATTAATGGCAATCTGAGCGTGAAAATTTTTGATGGTAATGTAACTCAAGAAGCTAACATTGGGATGAATTCTCCTTTTTATCCAACTACATCTGAATAATCCTCAAATCTCGAGGGAAATTTATAGTTATCCAGAAAAAATGATTTAGGCAAATTTATTTAAGCAAAATTAACTTAATATTCTGTGGGTGAATATAATAGGGTATGTTAGATAAGGAGAATTTAATATAACCTAACAGTAAATATAAAAGTTATTTTGCTTATTTATTTTTACTTATTTATACTCAGAATCATAATAAAAACAAAAACCCCTAAAATTAAGAACTTCTAAAATCAAAAATTCTAAAATAAAAACTTCGGTTGTATTGGTATCTCAATTAAGAACTCACTCCCGTGATTAGGTTTGGAGAAGCAACTTAATCTTCCACCATGTTTTTCTGTAATTATCTGATTACATATATACAAACCAATACCAATACCTTTAGCAACAGGTTTTGTCGTAAAGAAAGGATCAAATATTCGGCGACGGATTTCGTCTGTCATCCCAAAAGCATTGTCTATTATTTGAATTGATAAACAATTTCTACGAGTTACTTCAGTGCTAATTCTGATTTGGGGATGTATAACTTCTTTTACTTCATAGTTGACTACGTGCGATGTATTAAGATTATTTCTATTTGCTAGCTGGTTATTTTTATTATTCTTGGTAGATGATTTATTGTTATTAATAATTAACTCATCTAAAGCATCAATTGCATTGTTAAGGATATTGATAAATACTTGATTTATTTGATTTGGATAACAATAAACCAAAGGTATATTTCCGTACTCTTTAATAACTTCCACACCTGGATGGAAGTATTCCATGGAATTGTCTTGAACCCTTCGAGGCTTGAGACGATGTTGCAAAATTACCAAAGTATTATCAATACTTTCATGGATATCTACTTTTTTGATTTTGGCTTCATCTACGCGAGAAAAATTTTGCAAAGATTTGACTATTGCGACTATGCGCTCAGTCCCCCTTCTCATGGAATAAAAAACTTCTCCTAGGTCATCTTGAAGGAAATTAATATCGATTGCAGCAATTTTTTCTCGAATACTGGCGCTAGGTAGGGGATATTCTTGCTCGTATAATTTGACTAATTCTAATAACTTTTGAATACATTTACTGGTGCGAATAATATTTTCATCAATAAAGTCAATTGGATGATTAATTTCGTTGACAACACCAGCAACTAATTTTCCTAAACTCGACATTTTTTCAGTTTGGACTAACTGAACTTGAGTTTTTTGCAAATCATCCAAGGTTTGTTTTAATCTTTCATTTATTCTTGAAAGATTTTCTTGTGCTTGTTTGCGCCATTGGGTTTCCTCTGTAAGCTCTTTGATTTTTTGGTTGAGCAGAAGAAAATTACTATTGGCTGAAGTACGATTTTGTAAGCGTAAGAGATTGACCGCAGGAGAATCCAGAGAGCGGACTTTAATTACTGCTCCCTCACAACGAGAACTAAATTCTTCTCCATCAGAGTTACGAAACGTTAAAGAGCCAAGAACCATCTCCCGAGTCCGCGAACAAGCCCTTAGATAGTCTAGGACTTTTTCATCAGCCTCGGTGACTAAATCGAAAAGCATTTTACCTTGCAATTCTTGCTTGCTCAAACCCAACATCCTCACAAGAGGTCTGTTAGAAGCTATAATTTCTCCCTCAGCATTCACAAGCAATAAAGGCTCTGGTAAAATATTAGCAACTTCAAGAAAATTTTCTGGGTTCATCAGGTTTTATTAAATCATTATTGTCTGGAGCTTTACTCCATTTAAGTCTTACTTAACCCTTAAGGTACTCTCTACCTTTTGCCTCCTGAGCTTCCTGTGTCTGTTTTAAATAAACCACTACTCTGCAACCAGAAGCACCAGAAGCAATGGTTTCTTGTAACTCGACTTTGGCGTAACCAAGGTTCTCTGCAGCAACGGAACCAAATACGTTTGAGGTCATCATACACATTGAAGGACGACCAATAACTTTTTCTGCAAATGGACAAGTACGATTACCAAGAACAATCTTTTCATCATTTTCTTCAATAATGTAAAAATCACCCTTGATTCGTTTTTTTAGATCAACCAAAACATCAGCGACTTGTTCCCGGGAAAGATTTGATAGATTTAATGCAGATTTATATTCTTGGTCTATTTGTCTACCCATTGACTGACCAACTATAGCAATAAATCCAGACGCTTCTTCCAAGCCAACTATTTCTTGCAAAGCACCAGACAGTTCTCTAATTAAAGTACGTAAAAATACATCACGCTCGAGGGAAATATCAATGTTGCCGATGGATGTTTCTTTGACTGGTAAAGAGGACATAGGATTATTTTCTCACAAATAAGAACATATGTTTTTAGAGGTTAATTCAGATATATTCTAAAGAATCTTTGAGCTAACCTGCTTAAACATCAGTGCTTATATAGTTTATTTGCAGTTGATATATTGATATCTAATGGTTATACATTTCTTCATGTGTGAGTATTCGTATATTACCATTAGATCGTGTATATTTACCTGTTTTCATAGTAGCGTTTGATATATCTAGTATTAAAACGAGTCAATGAATATAAATCAAGCAAATACAAGCATTGGCACTAAATAGGATAATAGAATTTGAGGTGTGAAAAATTATATATATATCTCTACATATACATCTAAATATAAATATTTATGTCAAACTCAAATCAAAAACAGCGATCGCAACGGAAAACCATATGCAATGATTGTGCTTTTCACACATTGAATAATGGTTTTGTGCAATGTACTCATCCTGATGAGTTAGAAGTTAAGTGTTCTACTGTAGTTTTTTGTAATTCTTTTCAAGCAGCACGGGAAATTGACAGTCCTTGTGTGTCATTTGATTTTGATAATGAATAGACTTTTATGATTATTAATTAATGCAGAAATTGAAAGCCGTTCTTGACTTGCAAGAACGGATAAGAAAGGAAAATTCATCCTAAAGTCAAAATTTATTTCAACAAGCTCCATAAAACCCATTAGCGATCGCCTTGAGTTAAAAAAGCTACTAAATAATGGACTATTAAGCAGTTTCTAAGGATGCAATTGGAAAATACTGTTTCAATACTTTAAGCCAACTTGCAATTCGTCCGTCAGTTTTATCGCTCTCATTTACTTCATCAATAGGTAATCCAACAAATTTACCATCGCGCACTGCAAAGGAATATTCATAGGTATAACCATCAGTTGGAAATTCACCAACTAAAGTTGCACCTAATTTTTTGAAGTGGTCGTACAAAGTTCCTAATGCGCTGACAAACTGTTCACCATGAGTTACATAATCTCCCGCTCCAAACAAGGCAATAGTTTTACCGGTAAAATCGGGTTTGTCCATTTCCATATCAAAGAGTGGATCGCGCCAATCATTTTGCACTTCTCCGGAGCCCCAAGTAGAACAGCCAAAGAGTAAATAATCATACTCAAGCATTTCATCAACACTCATGAAATCTTCTTCCATACTGTAGATGTCACATACCTCTTCACCAATTAGTTCGTGAATTTTGGTCGCAACTCCTTGGGTAACACCGGAAGTACTACCATAGAAAATAGCTATTTTTGCCACGATTAAAGCTCCTCTGGATCTAACGTAATAAACTTTTCTTTTCAAACGCTAGGATTTTTACTTCCAGAGATTCCTTAAAATTCAAAAAGATAGATTTGCAGTTAAGAACTTATACTTTGTAAGTATCCTATTAAGATTTACTTCATTCAAAACTCTCCCCACACTCCCCACACTCCCCACACTCCCCACTCTCCCCACACTCCCCACACTCCCCACACTCCCCACTCTCCCCACACTTCCCACACTCCCCACACTCCCCACTCTCAATCAATAAGGTAATTTTCCACCGGGATAGGAGTAATTGTTCCAAGCTAGGTTTGGACAACATCTTTTTTTGAAGTATAGTTTTGCTGCAACTTCCAAAAAATAGATATTTCTTTACTGACTAAATCTGGATAAAAATAATGAAAGAAGTGACTACCTTGGGGACATTTCCAGACAGTATCTTCAGGCTTTAACCATTCATCCCATTTATATAACTCTAAATAGCTTAAAATGGGATCCACTTGACCGCCACATATCATTAATGGCATGGAAACACCGCCTACAGGCAATTTTTCTATATTAAATAATGAGTGTTTCAAGGGTAAATTTTCTAAATCTCGATCAAATTGATTAATTAATTTTTGTGGATTTAATTTCTGTAGAGTACAAATGGGTTCTTCCCTAAACATATTTTGAATAGTATTGAATAAAGCTTCTGCTTTAGTGAGAGTGTATATTTGACGCTGTTGATAATAATTTACATGCCAAGTATTTGCTGGTTGTGTTGCAACGGAAAGCAAAGTTAAAGATTTGACAAATTGAGGATATTGGCGAGCAAAAATCAATGCAATAGCCCCACCACTACCATGACCGACCAGATGAACGGGAGATTTTCTAGTTTGTAGATAGTCATGTAGTAACTCTACTGCTGTATCCATACAAGCAGCTTCATCCTTGGACTGAACGTATTCCCATCCTGAAATATTTGCATATCGTAATAATCTTTTAATTAAAGGCATACTCAAACATCTCAAAGAAGGGCTAGCACTAACCCAAACAGCATCACAAAATATAGACATCCCAAATTCCTCAAAGCAAGATTACATCACTAGCTAATAACAATTTGCAATAGATGGACTGCCCCTAAAGCACAATTATCCCTCATAAATAAACAATATACAGTAAAGTACAGTTGCTTAATGAAGATAAATCGCAATAAGTCCTAATTGAATACTATTCAGATAAAACATAAAAAAAAGTTTAAATATAACAAAGAACATTTAAACCAATGAATTATTTGTTACAGTTTTGGTTAATGATTTGAATAAATGTAAATTATTGGGGATGCGCGCACCCAACACCCCCAAAACAAAATCATAATTAGCTGACAGATACAACTACGCCAGCACTCTCATTAGCCATTCTGTCTACAGCACAAAGAGCATATGTACCACTGGGCATATCTGCAAAGGTAGTACTTACCGGCATGATTTTTTTGAGTTTCCAGCGTTCTTCTTCCTGTTCGTACAATATCCAAGAACGAATATCAGCATTACCAGCAGACCAACTAATTCGCCGGGAATTAACTGTTACTCCTGTGGGTGGTAATGGAGGAGTATTATCCCCTCGCCATTCCATCCTGGGAACTAGCGCGGGGTTGACATAAAGAGCGTACTCGAATTTTTCCGCAATACTTTCACGGTTCCGAGTAATGGAATCACTACTAAAGAAAATATTACCCAGAGATAATTTGGATGCTAAGGTACGGCTAATTGTGATTTGTTTAATAATTTCTTGATTTTTCCAAGCTTTACCATCTAAACGAGCAATATTATTACCCGCATAAATATGGCGTTTTTTGGGGTTAATACTAGTCCACCATTGGAGTAAAGTTGGATAACTCTGGGCTGTTTGCTCGATTCGCCAGTAAAGTTGAGGAGCTATGTAATCAACCCAACCTTCTTCTAACCATTTTTTCGCATCGGCATATAGTACATCATAAGCATCTAAACCAACAATTCCTGCAGGTTGTCCCGGACGATAAATACCGAAAGGACTAATACCAAACTTAAGGTGAGGTTTTGCTGATTTTATCCCTTGGGATAAACGTAAAACCATGCGATTAACGTTATCTCGTCGCCAATCACCTAAATTTAGGTTACCACCATTGGCACGATAAGCCGAATAGGTCTTGCTATCGGGGAAATCTTTCCCGGAAATCGGATAAGGATAAAAGTAATCATCCAAGTGAACGCCGTCAATATCGTAACGTTCTACTACATCCATGATGACATTGTATGCCCGGTCTTGTACTACCTTTGCGCCGGGATCCATCCATAACTGATTACCCCAAGGATAAACATATTCTGGGCTAGTAATTGCCATGTGGGGATTAACATTTCGCGTTCCCCCCATAGATGTTTTGGCGCGGTAGGGGTTAAACCAAGCATGTATTTCTAAATTCCGCTTGCGACATTGTGCGATCGCAAACTCCAAGGGATCATAATATGGGGAAGGAGCTCGCCCTTGAGCGCCAGTCAACCAAGCACTCCAAGGTTCATATTTAGATATGTAAAAAGCATCTCCTTCTGGTCTGACTTGAAGAATTACCGCGTTAAAATTTAATTTTTGCAGTTTATCAAGTATTTTAATTAATTCAGCTTGTTGTTGAGAAGCAGGAAGTCCGCTTCTAGAAGGCCAATCACTGTTCCACACAGTGGTAATCCACGCGCCACGAAATTCCCGATAGTGAGAAAGTTGTACGTTTTTGGTAATTTTTTCTGGTTCTGTTAATTTTTCTTCGTCGGGCTTAGGAATTGGAGGTACTTCGCCTGGAGGAATAACTAAGTAGGGAGAAGAAATCTTGTCAGCTTCCCTTAAGTACACCAAAGCTTGATAAACAAACAAAGCTACATCTGCTCGAGTGGCGGCTAAATTGGGGTTAAGTAGTTTTGTGTTAGGAAAACTACCAACTATACCTGCACGAGTCGCAATTGCTGCTGCCTTTCTTGCCCATCCGGGAATATTTGCAGCATCGGTATAAATCAGTGGTAAGGCATCAAGCAAATCCGATTCAACCCTGGTAGTCCAACCCAAACCGCTAATAATTGAGATGAGGGCATTAATCCGTTTAATTCTATAGGCAGGACGGAATAAACCACCAGGATATCCAGTAATAAAAACCGTTTCGTAAGACTTTTGAATTGCTGATATAGCCCAGTGTGTAGCTGGAACATCATTAAATGGTTGGTAATCTCGTTTTTTGGTAACCTGGGAAAAAGTCGCTGTCACAATTGCTGCGAATTCTGCACGAGTTACAGAATTATTGGGGCGAAATCTGCCATCGGGATACCCGGTTAAAATCCCACGTTTTGCTAAGGCTTCAATAAATGGACGCGCCCAATGATTATTAATGTCCGGAAATCGACTTGAAGTAGATACCATAGTTTACTTGAGTATAATTGTATTTAAATTAACCTTGACGCCACTTGTGCCTATGCTATCTCACTCAGTAGTTTTTGGCGTCATAATGGTGTTTTAAAGTACTAATAATTAATCTTTTGCGTAGAAGAAATAGTCAGGAGTAGACCATTGGATGAATTTTGGTCATGGTTACTATCTTCCTGAACTGTTATCAATTTCTTCTCTAGTTGTTCTCGATAGATGAATATTTTTTATTTAGTTGCAACCAACAAGAATGAATTGCGTCAGGAATTACGCAAAATAACTAATGAAGCGCGTTTATTCAGTATGCAAACCTTTCAGGATACAATTATCGATTTGGATCCTGGTACTTACACCGTTCAAATTACTCAAAGCAAGAAGGTTCCGGTAACAAAGGGATACACGGCTGTAATTCATGGGGCAAAATGATCGATCAAATCAGAAAATAGGCTTTACTGTTAGCAATAGTGTGTCTTTAGCTATATACAGGTATGATTTTTTGCGAAATACCCAATTATAGAAAGATATTCAAAGCTCCCAAAATTTGTGAATTTAGGGTGAATGACTCAATTACTGGACTTTAAGTAACTTCAATTAATAAGGTACTCAAAAGATTTTTATTAGTGCAAGCTTGTATTTTTCATTGAATATATAAAGGTGTGTTACTGCATCTACCACTACTACTAATATCACAACCGAAGGTAATGCACCCTTATATATTTAAAATAGTTATTTCTTAATTTTGGTTATTTGTTTAATAATATCTCCTTCAAAATAAAATAACTGTATATTTACTTCAATACCATTTATATTATTTCAGCTTCTAATTCACATGATACGTGAATTAGAAAGCTTTACGAAAATGGCTTAAATAGATTTTGAAACCGATAAACAAAGGAAGGAATATGAAGGAAGGAGGAAGAAGTTCAATTAGATGGGGTTTTAGACCCCAACTAATTGTAGACACCGTAAAGACGGTAGGGTCTTAAACCCATTTGCTCCATGAAGAAGTATAGGCCGCGCTGCGCGAACGGTCGTGCTGTTTTTTATTCAACTTAATTCTTCCCTCTTCCTTCTTCCTTCTTCCTTCCGCCGAAGGTGATAAATTTTGAGAGTGAGAATGTTTTGAATTTCTATCTTTTGAGTATCTACCTGGGAATTAGTCAGGACTTACGCAATTGTCACAATACACCGGTGGTGCGTGACGCTCAAAGCCTCATTAATACGTTCAGGTTAACTCGCTTGTGTCACGCACCCTACAAGAAAAATGTGCCGGTTGCGTAAGTCCTATTAGTATTAAGCAACGAAGGAAGTAGTTTTCATTAAAATATTCACTACAGAAAGGAATTCAAAATCGTTGCAATATTTATTTTGCGATAAGCCCATAGGGGAGAGAGAGGCTAGAGGCTATAACTATAGCTGCGCTACCTACGGATCCGGAGCCGTCACCTATCGCAATGGATGGGATCATCATAGAAAATTTACAGTTGTGGACTCACGTATAAATCACTCTTAACCTAAAACTAGGTTAACTTTGATCGATACTGACAAGAGCCATCAGAGTATGTCCAACTCCTAATCCTTTTTGAGTAGAAACTTCTAAGTTGTGTAAGTACTTAGCTAGAATTGGCTCGATAATACTAGCGCGGATATTTTCAACTTGAGAATTATCAAGCGACTCTTTTAATTCTTTGGTCAAACCTTGAAATTCAGTGGGTAGAGTAGATTCACAGCCATGGACAGTTTCTCCACAAAGTATTGCAGCCTCTCTTATTAACTGATTCCACCAATCTCGGAAAGTTTTAAAGAAATCAATGATTTCTGCTGGTGCTTCTCCTAACTCCACATCAAACATCAGTTGTTCAAAATCTGTAGTAAAGTCTACATCCATCAAACTGTTAACTAAGTTTCGATAACGAGATAAGTTCGGAGTAAACTCTCCTGTTGACGTGTGTCTTCCAACCATGACAGAACGATCAAAAAAGTCTATATTTGACAGCTTACAATTCGCTTGGGATGTTTTTTAATATTTACTAGTGAATTAATGATATAAGGACTTAAATAATCTTCTATACAAAATGTATTGAATACTTATTTGCTGTGATCACTAGACATATGGATTACAGGCAAAATTTTAATATTAGACTAAGATTTCTTTAAATTTAGTGACTTAAGCTAAAATATAGTTATCCAATTCACAGGAGTCGATAGTAATGCAAATCAATCGACATCCCAAAAATTTACTTAATTCAGAAGTTGAAAATATATCTCTTGAAAGATATAAATTTAACTGGTTTGACTGGTTTTGTGTATGGTATCCACCAGGATGGTTAATTTTATTCAATCGTCATTGGCGACACTACCACAAAGACCCAGATGGGTGGAATTGGTTTGAATATTTACTATTTTTAATACCTACAGGTTTTTACATCGCACTATTTCTACGCTGGTTGCGTCTTGGTTTCCGTCCTCCAAAACAACGCGATAATGCATTCAATCCTCAGTATCAGCAAGCCTTTAGAGAGGAAATACTAGCACCAATTGTTAAATTTTATTTTCGTGCAGAGTTACATCTATCAGAAAATTTACCCACAAGTAAAAATATAATTTTCGCGATGAATCACGCAGGAATGTGTTTTCCGTGGGATTTTGTGGTACTGGGCTATTTATTGGCTGAGAAAAAAGGATTGATCGTACAACCTTTAGCTGGTGTATCTTTATTTGAACATCCTTGGATGATTTGGTGGTTACCTTCAGGATGGTCCAGAGTATTAGGTGGAATCAAAGCCCAGAAAAAAGATTTTCAAAGTGCTGTAGAACAAAATCGTATTTTACTTTACGCTCCAGAAGGTCTGAGGGGACCAAGTAAAGGATGGGGAAAACGCTATCAGTTAGAAAAATTCGACCCAAGTTTTATCCAGATTGGCCAAAAAAATCATATGAAGATTGTACCCGTCATTTGTATTGGTAACGAAAATCTTCATCCTTGGACAATTAATATTAGTAAGCTACAAAAAAGGTTACAAAACTTACTTCAATTACCTTTTCTACCATTATCACCTCTCCTACCTATTTTTATCCTCTTCCCTTCCATGGGTGTTTGGGCTGCAAAAAGTCGTTTGCATTATTTTATTGAGTCTTGGATCGAAGCAGAAGCAATCAAATCCCTGGAAACAACACAAACAAAATCACGGAAGAAAATTTATTGTCAAGCTCAAAAGCTACGCGCACAAATGCAAGAACAAATTAATATGAGACTTAAATTGATAAAACCTTAATTGATCAATTTAAAAGTAGCAGATAATACTTTAAATTTTGGTTTAGAGCCTGATAACATTAAAAAAATATTTTTGTATAACAATTTACTTCATGCTGAGATAAATTGCTGATACTTTTGAAATGAATTGAATAATCTAAGCAGAGTTTCTCACAATATTAGTTTGGAACTAATATTTTGGACAATAATATTTTGTCATGATCCTCAAATCTCATAGTATCGGGGCTTTTTTCAGTTTTTCTCATTAATATAAAATTTCATATGGAAATAAAAAGAGTATGTGTTATTGGTGCAGGAATTAGTGGTTTAGTTGCAGCAAAAACATTTATTGAAGATGGGTACCAAGTTACAGTTTTTGAGAAAAAGTCTCAGATTGGGGGAGTATGGGAAGACTCTAGAAATTATTCAGAATTGACAACCCATAATCCTCGAGATACATATTGTTTTACTGACTATCCCTTCCCTCAAGAATATCCAGAATTTCCTACTGCAGAGCAGATGCGGAATTATTTACAATCCTATGCGGATAGTTTTGGTGTGACCGAAAGGATTTTTTTTCAAACAGAAGTCACGAATATATACAGAAAAATAGGTAACAAAATTATCTGGGTAGTAGAAGTAAACGCCAAAGATGAAAAAGAAAATCGGATCGGGAAAAAAATATATGACTTTGATTTTGTTTTGATATGTAATGGTGTATTTAATCTTTCCAAGATTCCCAAGCTAGCAAATAGATCGGAGTTTGAGTCAGGTGGTGGAAAGATACTTCATTCTAGCCAGCTTAACGACCTATCAATCTTAGATAATAAAAAAGTAATTGTTGTTGGTTTTGGTAAGTCTGCAACGGAAATTTCAGTCATTGCAGCTACCAGAGCTTCTTCATGTACTCTGATTTTTCGCCGTGCTTTATGGAAAATTCCAAAATATTTATTCAATATAATTCATTATCAGCAAATTTTCTTCACTCGTTTTGCAGAAATTTGGTTACTCTATCTTAGACCTGTAGGAATCGAAAAATTACTTCATTATTTTGGTAAACCTTTGGTATGGGTTTTCTGGCGCATCCAAGAGATGATAATCAGATGGAAATTTGGTTTCAAAAATCATAAACTCATACCCAGAAAATCCATGGATAGCATGCTAAACTATACTGCTAATTTAGTTACAGATTATTTTTATAAGTATGTCCAAACAGGAAAAATAGATACAAGAAAAGCAGAAATTAGCAATTTTTTACCTGGTGGTTTAGAACTAAATTCAGGTGAAACTTTAGCCGCCGATATTGTCATTTTTGGAACTGGATTCCGCCAAGATATCTCTTTCTTGGAGGAAAAGTATCGTCACTGGATAGTCGATGAGGAAGGTAATTTTCATTTATATAGACATATGATTCACCCAGATATTCCCAATCTGGGTTTTTTAGGTTATAACTCCAGCATATTTTGTCAGTTAACCTCAGAGGTGGGAAGTTGGTGGTTATCCCAATATTGCAAAGGTAAATTATTCTTACCTTCGCGATCGCAAATGTACAAAGCAATGCACATAAATTTTCGGTGGAACAAAAAAAATCTATCTAATAGTTTAGCCTATGGTATTTGTGTATCTCCCTTCAATTTTCACTATTTAGAAAACCTGATTGAAGATATGGGTTTCAATATTTATGGAACAAAGAGTAAGTATATTCAGAATATAACGAACATTGTAAAACCATCTGCATACAATTGTATTCGACGAGTGTTACGGAATAAAATAAATTGATGTATAGCAATCGTATTTTATTTTTACCTACGGTACGCTTACGCGTTTGGACGCACTACATGTTTGGACGCAGCTTCCGCTGAACACCGCAGGTGCATCCAAACATATTTGATGCGGCTAACACGAATTATTTAGGATTGCGATATAAGTTATTTTTTATAAATTAATCGTTGGCTGGGAAATTATTTTTTGTAGGATAATCAGAAAAAAAACAAACGTAAAACTGCATAAGTTGAATATTTGTACATTTATCAATTAATTGTAAATAAACTAATTAAAATTTGAAGAAAGCGCATTGAATATGAGCGCCTTGTCAAGGTATTCGAATATTTGGCGAATAGATCCTGCGAGCGAAGCTGCGGGGTACAGATCTTATTCAGTTCCTATTGCAAAGGAATTTATTAAAAATTTAGGAGTTTTTCAAGGTAAAGACCTACAAACAACTTTACTATCTTACTTTTATGGACAAAATGAAACTGTAGATATCGTCACCCGCGCAAAAGCAGGTCTTTGTCTGCGATGTTATATTTCTTATCCAATTTTAAAGGTTTGCAAAAAAATTGATTATTTATTTAGTGGTGGTAAACAGTTTACCTATCGAGACCTTTTACCTTTTGTACTAGACGATGATGGGAAAAGCTTAATTTTTATAGATAGAGATACAAAACAACAATTTTTTATAGATAACGATGGCGAACTTAAAGACCCCACTTATCAATTTTTTTCCACCAAGATATTACAGTCATTTCGTTCGGAGTCTAAATCAAGAATGAGCTTAGATAATTGGGCATATTTACAAACAAAACAAAATCCCCAGATTAAAAACTTTATCTCAGAATTTGGTTTTAGACATTTAAGTGATTGGGCATTATTAAATAGAGTTAGACGTAAACAATTAGAAAACTTATCTGTACGCGATCGCAATATAGTAGAAGCATTTCATATGGTTTATCGTCGCGATCGAGTTAAACAAAGACAAACTGGAATTAGAAAATGTCCAGATCCCTCACGGGAACAGTTACAAGAAATGTTGATGTATTTAAAAGATAAAGAATCTCACATTTATACAACCAAAGACTTAATTCTTTCTCTCAATCAAATAGCAATACAACTTAGACAGTATGACATTTGGAACTCCAGGGAACCCTTGGAAATATATAATCCTGAAATTCAAATTTACACGGCGAGAACTGATTTACCAGGTTCCAGTTTAGACCTTGAAGAAGAAGAAGATAAAGAATTTATGGGCTTTTTACATAAACAATTAAATCTAGCTTTATCAAATGCAATTAAACAGGAAATAAATAACCGCATATCTCAACTCCAAAAAAGTAAAAAATATGCTATCTTCGCCAATCAATATCTTCAAGGGTTAAAATTATATTATTGTCATAATCTTTCCCTTAGAGAAATAGCTCCCAAATTAAATATGAAAAGTTGGGATAGAGCTAGGCGAGTGTTAAATCCAGGGAAACTTTTAAGTGATGTTCGTAGTTTTACGATTCAAGAAATAATTAGTGAAATCTTGCATAAAGTCAAGGAAAAGAAGTTTCCTATGAGTTTATCATCACCAGAATATCTAAAAAACTTAGCTATAGAAGTTGAATGTTTTGCTGACACAGAAATTTTCAAAGAAGCTGCAGAAGAGATTAGAGCCGGGAAAAATAGAACGATGAATAGTTTATATGCTCAACAATTACGAATTTATTTAAAAAAAAATAATTAATAAATTTGCGGCTAAAATTAAAAATTAAGGAGTAAAAGTAATGTCAAATATTTCAACATATGACTCTGTAGATTTCAGACTTTTAATCCCAGAAGTTATTTATTTAGAATCAGAACACTTTGACTGCGCTGAAGAAATATATTTGCGAAGTAATAATGAAGATAAACAATGGGAAAATTATCTAAATTCTCTAGCTTGCGTTGCATTTAAAGATTGGGTAGAGGAAAAATTATCTACACACAGTTTAAGTATAGATCTTAAAATTACTGAAGATGGATATTACTTATCAGTTGGTAAATTTAACTATTTTTTGATTGTAGTAGAACATCTATTAGATGAAGTTGTAAATATATCTAAGAATCTTATTAATGCATCCACAATTAAGGCAAATTCTTATGTACTAGTAGAAGTATTAGAAGAAGAGGAAGAAGTAGTAATTAAAGGTTTTTTAAATCATGATAATTTATATGATTATTGCAATCAAATAACACTGCAATCATCCAATAATGATTATTATCAAGTTCCCTTGTCAATATTTGATTCAGAACCAAATCACTTATTGTTATGTCACCAGTTCGCAGAAATAGTTGCATTCTCTACGGTTGAGTTATCTGCAATTGAGTTCTCTGAAATTCAAACTACAACAGAGAAGAAAGAGAAGAAAACATTTATGAGTGAAATAGATGAAAAAATACCCAAACTTAGTCAATGGTTTAAAAATATGTTTGACGAAGGCTGGTTGACAATAGATAAATTAACAAAAGTAGAAACAAACTTAGCTTTTAATACCATCAGGAAATCAGTTCAAGGGGTTAGAAGAGGTAAGCTAATTGATTTAGAAATACAACTAGGAAAAAATACTGTAGCTTTACTGGTTAATATAGTTGAAGTGAATGAAAATAAGTTTTCCATCTTAGTTCAACTACACCCCACTGGTAAAAAGAAACATTTACCCCATAACCTTCAATTGAGAATGTTTGCTAAAGGAGGAAAGGTACTTCAAGAGGTTCAAGCAAGAATTCAAGATAATTATATTCAATTAAAACCATTTAAAGGAGAAGCAGGAAAACGTTTCAGCATTGAAGTCGCTTTAGGTGATGTGAGTGTCAAAGAGAATTTCGAAATTTAAGTATAAAACCTTAAAAGGATTCTGATTTAACCATTAACTCATCCAATACTGATAAAATAAACAGTAAAAATCTTAACTCCAGCAAAATTAGGAAAGCATATTTTTAGCTAATACCTCGAAATATTAGCTAAAATTATTATTTGTGTTTCAATAATTATTTTGTAAAAGCAAGTTGTAAAATACTAATGCATATTAAATATAAAATTAACATATCTAGTTGAAAAACAAAAGATAAAAGCAAATTTTTTTTATGATTAATTATTTTATCTGCTTCTTATGAGTAGAGTAATTGTTTTAAGTTTGGGAGCGGGAAATTTACAAGATGGTTTTCCTGTTGTAACTTTACAACTTGGAGAATCAAATAATGCTTATAGGATGAAATTTACTGGTAGCCTAC
Source organism: Mastigocoleus sp. MO_188.B34 (assembly GCF_030065675.1). Lineage (GTDB taxonomy): Bacteria > Cyanobacteriota > Cyanobacteriia > Cyanobacteriales > Nostocaceae > Mastigocoleus. The sequence goes on from NZ_JASJDK010000035.1 coordinate 37,135, forward strand.
CACCAGCACCAGAAATTGCTCAAATCTATCGCAATTGGCAATCTTTGTATTCAGCTTTTTATCAACCTCTAGCGTTATATCGTAATACTGAGGATATCGACGAAACAGATGATACTTGGGAAATAGAAGAAGGTTACATAACTAATATTTCCGAAGTAGATATTGTTTCTCTATGTAATCAAATTTCACAAAGTATAAATGCTTGGTTTGATTCAATAGAATTTCGTAATATTGATCGACAATTACGCACACATTTAGAACCATCCGAAGAAATTCGCTTCATCATTGAAACAGATGATATTTTATTGCGAAGACTTCCTTGGCATCTTTGGAAATTTTTTGACGACTATCCCAAAGCAGAAGTTGCCATAAGTTCTTATGACTATCAAAAGCAAAAAAATATTCTCGAGTATTCCTATAGAGAGGATGTAAGAATTTTAGCCATTTTTGGTAGCAGCGAAGGGATTGATATTAGTCAAGACAGACTTTTCTTAGAACAGTTACCCGCTTGTCGAGCAAAATATGATGCTGTCGCGTCACCTTGCACTAATGACGCCCCTGCGTCACGTTGCACTATCGAATTTTTGGTAGAACCAAAGTTGAGCCAATTAGATGAAAAGCTCTGGCAAAAAGGTTGGGATATTATTTTCTTTGCTGGTCATAGTGGCACTCAAGAGCAAGGATTTATACATATAAATAATAAAGATATTATTACTATCGATAAGTTAAAGAATGCTTTCAAGCAAGCCATCGGTCGAGGGTTAAAATTAGCAATTTTTAATTCTTGTGATGGTCTAGGTTTAGCAAAAGCATTAATCGAATTACATATTCCACAAGTTATTGTCATGCGCGAGCCTGTCCCAGATAAGGTAGCGCAAGAATTTTTAAAGTATTTTTTGGCTTCATTCTCACACGGAGAATCTTTATATACAGCAGTACGTTACGCACGAGAAAGGTTACAAGTTCTCGAAAAAGATTACCTTTGTGCGACTTGGTTACCAGTAATTTGTCAAAACCCAGCCGAAGCACCTATTATTTGGTCTGCAAATGGTATTCACACTGAAGGCGAACAAGATAAAATATTTTCACCTTCAAGCAATATATTGATTTCAAATTCTAATTACACAAATCAATCTAAGATTTCTATACCCAAAACTAAAATAAATCAAACTAAAAGAAATTCCAGTCACAACCGCAAACAAAAATTTCCATCAATAAAATTTAATAAAAAACACTTAATAAAACAACTTCGGTTATTTGGTCAGGGCAAAGATGCTTTGAAGGCTTTACTAGTAGTAAGTATATTTTTAGTCACTCTATTAATGAGTATTCGCTACTTGGGAATTATACAACCTTGGGAATTAAATGCTTATGACCATTTAATGCAATTGCGACCATACGAACAGCCAGATAGACGTTTGTTGATAGTTACGGTGGGCGAGTCAGATGTCAAGTATCAGATAGAACAAGGAATGGATATGCGATGGTCTTTATCAGACCAGGCATTATCTAAGGTTTTGGAAAAGTTAGAACAGTATAAGCCAATATCTATTGGTTTAAATATTTACCGAGAGCTTCCAGCCGATCCAAACTATCCCAATCTAGTCAATCGGTTGAATCAGGGTAAAGGTTTAATTGCCATATGTAAAGTTTCTGCCCCTGCTGACGGCGAACCTGATGGTGTATCTCCTCCACCAGAAGTTCCCAAAGAACGTCACAGTTTTAGTGATTTTGTAATAGATACGGATGGGGTTCTCCGTCGTCAACTTTTATTTATGAACCCTCCTTTAAATTCTCCTTGTATAACGGAGTATGCTTTTAGTTACCTCATGGCAAGAGAGTATCTAACATCACAAGGCTATCCCCAACCTAAATTTAACGACCAAGGTAACTTGCAAATTGATAAACTTATATTCAACCGTTTAAAACCCCATAGTAGTGGTTATCAGGGAGTGGATGCAGCTGGCAATCAAATATTAATAAATTATCGTTCTCTACCTTCTTTTAAAGATATTGCGACTCAAATCAGTCTCAAAGACATTCTTAACGACAAAATTAATCCTAACTCTATTAAGGACTTAAAAAACCGTATTGTTCTGATTGGTGTTACCGCTCCTAGCGTTACTCAATTCTGGCAAACCCCTTACATTTCTAAGGGAGTTTATAAAGAACTTGAGATATCTGATGTAATTGTACAAGCCCACATGATCAGTCAGATTATCAGCGCAGTTGAAGACAACAGACCTTTAATATGGTGGTGGTCTGGGTGGCTTGAAGCTCTGTGGATATGGTTTTGGTCTTTGCTAGGAGGAATTATTGCTCTTACTATTTGGCAACCAATTACCCTACTATTCGCTACCGCAACAACTTTGTTATTACTTTTTAGTACATGCTTTGGTATATTGATATATGCTGGATGGATTCCTCTTGTACCTCCAGCATTGGGGTTGATATGCTGTGCATTTCTTCTCAAAGTTTTATTAAGCGATCGCTTTATTCCAATCCAGAAATCTATTGATACTTGATAATGGCCGAGATTAATTTATTCCAAATTATAATCAAACAGTTTTATATTATTTCTTTGCCAGTTGCACTATTTGGAAATTTAGAACTATCTTGGGCTGGAATGTTAGATACTGATATTTCCCAAGAAAATATGCCTGTTATCGATCAAATATTTAACCTTCACCTTCAAGTATCTAAACAAATATCCAAGGTAAATTCGCCCGACAAGTCCCTCGATAGACCGATTTCTCTACCACAAATTAAAACACAAAAATATTTATTAGCCCAACAAGTACCCGACAATATAGGTGCTCCCACAGGTCGCCGTAAGGGAGGAGCAACTAGAGATCCAAAGCAATGTTCAAGTTTAGAAAAACCTATAACTGCTTTGGTTCCTGGAGGGAAAAGTGGCGAGAAAAATAAATCATTTTTTGCATCAACAATTGATCAGTACCTAAATGTTTGGTTGTTCGTTCCTCAATTAACGACTCCCATGAAGTTTGGAGAATTTGTATTGCAGGATGACAGTGGAAACGATATTTTGAGGAAAAGAATGTCACTTCCCCAAAAGGCTGGTGTTATAGGTATTAGCATTTCCCAAAATCCCCAATACGCTCTCAAAGAAAATCATAAATATCAATGGTATTTTCAAGTTTATTGTGGGGATCCAAAAACTCCCCGAGAGTATGCTTATGTTGATGCGTGGTTACAAAGAGTCGCAATAACTCCAAATCTGCAAAAGCAATTACGAACGACTAAACAAGGTAAATACACTGTTTATAGCAAAAATCATCTTTGGTACGATGCTGTTACCGATTTAGCAAAACTTCGCGCTCGCAATCCAAATTCACAGCAACTCGCTCGAGATTGGGCTAACTTACTCAAAATTTTTAATCTGGAAGAATTTGTTGATGTACCTATTATTGACAATTATGTTTTGTCAGAGTGATTGGTAATGGGTAATGGGTAATTGGTAATTGGTAATAGATTTGAGCTAGAATCTATTGTTTTACAATTCTGTAAGCACAGCGACGCGCACCAGCAACAATATGCTCGGTTCGCTTGATCGCATATTCTTCTCCTAAAGCTGCTTGAAAAACTTCCTGCTCCTTCATACACAGACCGACACAAGCAGTTGCAGCAGCACAAATCGGACAATGATTCTCAATCAACAAAAACGACCCATCTTCTTGAGGTTGAACTAGAGCCATATAGCCCTCTTGAGTACGAATTTCTGCTAAAGCTTCTAATCTTTCTCCTAGGGTATCTAATCCTGCTAAGTATTCTTGATAATTATCTGTTTGCTGTCGTGCTTTAATTTCTAAAAGTCGATCTAAACCAGCTTTTCCAAACGCTTCTGTGACGGAGTTAATTAGACTCAATGTTAATTCGGCGTATCCATCAGGAAAAAAGCGATTTGCAGCAGCAGTTAATTGCCAAAGTTTTGCAGGACGCCCCATCGCCCTAGATTCTTCTTTGTAAGTAACTAACTTTTCATCTTGCAGAGCGTACAAATGTTGACGTACAGCCATCGCCGAAACATTTAAACGAGAAGCTAACTCCTGCGAATCCATCTCTCCTTCTTGTTTAAGCAAGTTAATAATTGCACGTCTAGTCCGGACTGCAGTCGATTTTTTGTTGTTTTTTTTTGCCATGTAACACTCGTCATTAATGTGTTTTACATCAAGAAAAATGCACTTGTGGGTTTATCCACACCGATAAAAGTTTGAATACAGATTTTTTATAGATATATATACAAAATAAAGAAAAATCTTTACAAAGTCAATTGAGTTGTGTAGGCTAGTTTATAAAGAAAAAAGTTTAGAAAGTTATTGCGAGTAACTGGATATGAATTTTCATCGATTTGAACATATTAACCAGTCATGTAAGAACCTGGATGTGACTCGTCAGTTTTATCAGACTCTATTCCCTGAATGTTATGTACGAGCTGAGGGTGAAGAAGATGGCTGGAAGTTGATGCAATAGGAGCAATTCCCAATTCTTAGTCATTAAAAATTTGTAATCAATTTATTAATGACAAAAGTTCACAAAATCTAAAATTTTAATAAATATATATAGAGGAATTCGAACTATGTCTGTAGAAGGTCAAGTATTGACTACAAATGTAAACGACCGACAATGGGTTTGTACCATTTGTGGTTATAACATGGTTGGTGAAATGCCCGATGTGTGCCCGTTTTGTGGAGCGCGCCATGACATATTTGTTACTTGGAATAAAGCAGAACAGACCTATCGAGTAACACCAAACAAAGTAAATGATTACGTCACACAATTGATTTCTGTACCTCGTCTAGGAATTGAGCATGCTGCTTATCGTATTGAAACAGATGATGGTGCAGCAGTATGGATTGATTGTCCATCAGCATTCAATCGAGACTTAGAACCAGTAGAAACTATTTACTTCACTCATAAGGATTTTATGGGTGCATCCAACCAATATCGACAATTATGGGGTGCTAAGGTTTATCTGCATATTAACGATAGCGAACATCCCCTTGTCCAGCAATTTCCTGTTGACAATAAGATTTACGGTGACTTTAGCGAACATGGAATTGAAGGGTTTTACATTGGTGGTCATACTCCGGGCTTCATGATATACGTCTATCAAAAGGTTTTGTTTATTTGTGATTATGTATTTCCTCCGGGTTCAAACATGCAATTCAACCCCTTTGGACCAAAAGATAAAACCCGTAAACGCGCATCAAGAATACTAGATATTGTTTCTGAGAAATCCCTTGAAACCGTATGTGGCTACAATTTTGTTACTGATTTCGATAGCTGGTACAAAGATTTTAAGCACCTACTCCATGGTTAATTAATACTTTGTGTATCAATTTTTGTATATAAATTGATGCAGGTGTGTTAGGCGCACAACCAATTACAGATTATTTTAAGTTACCTCATTAGCGCCATAACCCACCATTAATAAAATAGGTCGAGGTCAGTGAGAATGAATCAACAGAAAATTGCGATTGTTACAGCTGCGAGTAGATCTATAGGTGCAGGATGTGCGCGAGAACTAGCAGCAAGAGGTTACAAAGTTTCTCTAATGGCGCGTGGTAGAAATATTTTTGATTTAGCTTCAGAGTTGGATGGGATTGCAATTCAAGGCTCAATTACAAAATTCCAAGACTTGCAACAATTAGTAGAGACAACCTTGGCTAATTATGGACGCATAGATGCAGTAGTAAATAGTTTTGGCGATCCACCCCGACCGGATTTACTTTCTATCTCCGATGAAATGTGGTTAGAAAATTTTGAAATGCTCTTTCTGAGTGTTGTTAGGATGGCGAGATTAGTTACAGAAACAATGCAAAAATCAGGAGGTGGCGTAATAGTTAATATTTCAGCCTGTGATTCCCAGGAACCATCTTTAGGAACGCCTTTCAGTGGAACCATCCGCGCTGCAATGGAAGGATTTACAAAACTTTATGCTAAGCGTTACAAATCAGATAAAATTCGGATGATTTCGATCGCACCTTTTTTTGTTGCAGATTCAATGGAAGAATTGGAAGGATGGGACGTACCGAACGATTTGATATTTGGTCGTCCTGCTACCTATGCTGAGTTTGCCAAAACAGTCGCTTTTCTGGTTTCTGATGATGCTAAGTTTATTACTGGTACGACCCTAAAAGTTGATGAGGGACGTTCTGCAACAATTTAATACTTTTCCTAAATTCAAGTTGATATGGCACTACGCTCAAGTCATTGACGTAAGTCTTCTCTTCAGAGTAACTAAAAAATAAGAAATTCTCTCGCGCCCATAACATAGACATAACCTAAAATAATTTTACTTTTGATTAATGACAAATTTCCAAGATTACGATCCCAGCGACATCGGTCAAGTGAATGGTAATATTTTTGGCTTACCTTTTGATTATGAGTCTGCAAAATTAATTATTTTTCCCGTACCTTGGGAGGTTACAGTTTCCTATGGTGCAGGAACTTCTAATGCTCCACAACGAATTTTGGATGCTTCACCACAATTGGATCTATTCGATTTTGATCGCCCTGATGGATGGAAGCAGGGAATTTTTATGGTAGACATTCCCCAAGATATTGTAGATAAAAATAAATATTACCGAAACCAAGCAGCAAAAATTATTGAACGATTAGAACAAGGTCAACCCTTGACTATTGAACCAGATTTAACCCCCGTACTTGCAGAAATTAATCAAGCGAGTGAAGAGGTCAATCAATGGTTATATCAACAATGTCAACAAGCTATAAGTGATGGGAAGCGAGTTGCAGTTATTGGTGGAGACCATAGTTCCCCGTTGGGATATTTGCAAGCATTAGCAACTAATTATCATGATTACGGTATCTTACACATTGATGCTCATGCAGATTTACGGGATGCTTACGAAGGATTTAAATTTTCCCATGCATCAATTATGTTCAATGCGGTGAAAATACCGCAGATATCAAAACTAGTGCAGGTGGGATTGCGGGATATTTGCCATGATGAAGTGGAAATGATTGAGCAATCTAACGGGAGAATAATTGCTTTCTACGATCCAAAAATCAAACAAAGGCTTTACTCTGGAAGCAGTTGGATTGAACTATGTCGAGAAATTGTTAGTCATTTACCAGAATATGTTTATATTAGCTTTGATGTGGATGGTTTAGATCCAAAACTGTGTCCAAATACCGGTACTCCGGTTCCTTCTGGATTGGAGTTAGAGCAAACTTTTTGTTTATTTCGGGAATTGGTAAATAGCGGAAAAAAAATTATTGGGTTTGATGTTTGCGAAGTTGGTGACGCACAATGGGATGGGAATGTGGGAGCGCGGATAGTTTATAAGTTAGCGAATTTGATGGATTTATCGCAGGAGTAAGGAGTCAGGAGTCAGGAGTCAGGAGTTAGGAATAATATCATGTCTGGATAATCAGTTATGATAAGAGAAGCACTTTGCAATATTCCTGGCTGCAAATATTACTCCATCCGGTTAAACTTCAGCTACGACGATTAGATTTCAATTTTAGGGTAGACCACAATCTGTTTCAGTGCGTCCGTTGCAACGCGATTGTTAGGCTAAAACAAACTGAACTTTCCAGTTTGATATGAGAATAAAATATGTTGACACAACAATAGATTCCTACTTAACGCCTACTCTTTGGCTTATTTTTTTGAGAGGATGAAAGCTTTAGCTCTTCAGCCAAAGGCGTTATAACTCTTTCATCAATTTCAATCGGTAGTTTATAAAGCAAAAAATCATACTGTTTTTCCCATTCCTGGGATAAAGTATCATCTCCTTTTTGGATCAAAGGCATTAATGTTTCATCAATTCTCTTGATAAGATTTTCTTCAAAGAAATACAACAGCTGATTGTATAGGTCGTTTGATACTAAACGCGCAGCCTTACTAATCTCAAGTCTAATATTACTAAATAAGTCCCATGATTTCACGTCATAATTTTCTACTGCGGCTATATATTTCTCTGAGTTCGAGTGAACTTTATAGTAACAAACTGCAAGAGCTAGAAGTTGCAGTTCCCATAGTGACTTAGAAATGTTCTCCAAAAGATTTATTTGTGCATCAACTATATTGGCTGATCGTTTTAAGTCTGCCTCATACTCCATTTTTGCTCGGAGCTTCCTTGCATCAATTCCCTTGAGAACATGAGGAATAAAAAGACCACTTACTCCCGCTGTAAGTATTAAAAAGATTACTCTATCCAGGAAATTTTGATTTAGTAATAAAGTCTTTAGGGTATCTAAAAATTCCTGGCTAAATTTCATAAGCAAGTTCCAAGCTGGAAATCTTAATATAAGGATATCGAGTTCATTGGGGATAAAACTATTTTACGGAAGATCTCAAGCAAGACTTCAAGAGTTTTGACGATCATTTCATTTAAGAATAGTGAGAGAAAAGGGATATTTCCAAAATTCACCGTTATTTGCTTTTATCCCAGCAATAATTGGAAAAAGAACTCCAAGTACTCCCAAAAGGGCTAGTAGCGGTATCCCAATAAATACAATTGTTAAACAAGAAAAAATTGCACCATAAATTAATGATGAGATTAACCAATTAACAGCCATTTTGCCATGAATATCCAATATTGGTAATTCATCTTTTTTAAGTTGCCAGATGATTACTGGCGCAATAAATCCTCCAAATGGAATTATATAACCACCTAATAACGACAAATGTAGAAACATTGCCCATAGGTTGGCTTCTCGCTCTTGATTTTGAATCGTCATTAAAGAACCTCTACAAAATTGATGGATTTATTTTGCTGATATTACATACTTAAAAAAACCAGTTATTATGCTTTCCTGGGTCAATTTTCACCATAAGTCCAATTGCTTTATTATGAAATTATATTTAAAAATTAAATATTAATAATGTTAGCTTTTTATTCTTTTTCAAAGAAAGCCTAAATCAATGAGACAAACAACATAATTAAGATTTAAGCCCAATAAGCGCAGTAAATGGATTCACACACCAGGTATTTTACTGCAAAGCTAGAATGCACAAAGTAAATCATAAAGTTATTTAATTATACATTAATGCAGTTAAGAGTATTGATGCGGATGAACATGTAATTCTTAATAATTTACAGCAAGAGTGTAAATTTTTTGTAAAATAATATTTTGCCTCCAAATATCTATTAATTTGGAGGGTATATGTTACAAAATTATTGATATCTTAATCCACAGTATTGTGGCAAATTCCCCTAAAGGTCGACATTTCATTTGTTAATAAATATTTTGCTCCCAGTATCAAAACCTGACAATAAACTATAATATGGCGATCGCACTAAATGTTCGAGACATGAAAAACTAGATATTTTATTAATCGAAAACAAGTTTTAAATTGCTAAATTATACCTCCTCACAAATTCCTCACTTTTTTGTTTTAAATCTGGAAATAAACAAACAGATCAACCCTTGGGATTGTAAGCATAACCCTGCCTAAAAACGAAATGTTACTTTAAATCTATATCAATACTTCTATAATGCTTACACATTAAAACTTCAGTCCAATTGCCTCCTTAATTATGGAAAGCAACTCCTTCGAAAATTGGCCAACCTTGGAACAGATTGTTGATGCTACTGCGGCTAAGGGTTATTGTAGTACTTTAAAAGTTACACCAGATACATCCGTTCTCGAGGCAATCACCTTAATGAACCAGGGAGATTGCAGTTTTGTCTTAGTTGTTGATGGGATGAAGTTAGTAGGCGTATTCACAGCACCAGATATAGTCAAGCTAATTGGGGCAGGAAAAAATTTATCCCAGACCAAGATTAAGGAGGTGAATACACAGCCAGTTATTAGTCTTACTTTTACTGGTTGTGAAAATATTTTCACCGCTTTATCTTTAATGCACTCTTCACAGGTTCCTTACCTAACGCTACTGGATCGCCAAGGTCAATTGCTTGGTTTAGTTACTCAAGAACAAATCCAACAACAAGCAGAAATTGCTCTGCAGCAGAGCGAATGTAAATTTCGAGCAATCTTCGATAGTACGTTTGAATTTATGGTACTGCTAAGTCCTGAAGGAATTGCGATCGAAGCCAATCAAACTGCATTAAATGCTATTGCTGCTCAGCGCTCCGATGTAATTGGACAACCTTTCTACAAAATCCCCTGGTGGGCTGATTTTCCCCAACAGCAGCAGCAGTTGCAACAAGCGATCGCCAAAGCTGCGAAAGGTGAATTAGTGCGTTTTGAATCCAAACATATTTGGACTTCGGGAACATTTGCTTTTGTAGATTTTTCCCTCAAGCCCTTTTTTGATTCAGAAGGTAAGGTTGTAATGCTAATTCTAGAAGGACGGGATATTACCACTCTCAAGCAAGCCGAATCAAAGCTTCAGGTAAGCCAAACCAAATTTGAGGCATTGGTAACCAATATGCCAGGGATGGTCTACCGCTACTTCCCTAATACCCCAGATCGTCCACATCACTTTACCTATGTCAGTGAACATTCCCACCAGCTGTTAGAATTAGCGCCACAAAAGATTGTCGAAGATGCCGATACATTCGTCAACTTGATTCACCCAGAAGATTTACCATCTTTCTTGGCTTCTGTAACTTATGCGGTTGAAAACTTTTTACCCTGGCACTGGCAAGGACGAATCACAACCCCATCGGGAATATTGAAGTGGATTGAGGGTAATTCTCAGGCACAGAAAACACCCGAAGGAGATGCCTGGGATGGCTTGTTGATTGATATTAGCCAACGCAAGCTCGCCGAACAGAAGATTGCTCAACAAGCGGCTTTAATTGATATCGCTACCGACGCAATTTTTGTCCGAGATTTAGATAATCGCATTTTATTTTGGAGTGAAGGAGCCCAACGCTTATATGGTTGGACTGCTACAGAAGCCATTGGCAAAGCCGCCCATGAGTTGTTTCATACTGAATCTTCTTCTCAACTCGCTCAAGGTCTTAGTCTTGTTCTAGATCGAGGCTTTTGGCAAGGTGAGTTAAAACAAGTTACTAAAACTGGTCAAGAAATTATAGTTGTCAGTCGCTGGACTCTGGTGCGGGAAGAATCTGGACAACCCAAATCTATTCTTGCTGTTAACAGCGACATTACTGAAAAGAAAAAATTGGAGCAACAATTTTACCATTCCCAGCGCTTAGAAACCATTGGAACTTTGGCTACTGGTATTGCCCACGACTTCAACAATCTTCTTACGCCTATTCTTACTATTGCTCAATTGCTTCCCCTCAAGTTACCCAATATCGATCAAAATACCCAACAACTCTTGACAATGGTTGAGAACAGTGCGAAACGCGGGGCTGATTTAGTTAAACAACTTCTTTATTTCAATCGGGGAACAGAAGGTAAGCAAGTTAACATCCAATTAGAATACTTGCTTGAAGAAGTAATTAGTATTGCTCAAAGTACCTTCCCCAAAACCATAGACATATCCCAACAGATTCCAAAAAAGAAACTGGGGCTAATTTTGGCTGATAGTACCCAAATTCATCAAGTATTCATGAATATTTTGATCAATGCTCAGGATGCAATGCCTAATGGTGGAAATTTAACTATCAAGGCACAAAATCGCTACCTGGATGAAAATTATACCCGTATGAATTGGCAAGCCAAGGTCGGTTCCTATGTTATCGTTACAATTTCTGACACCGGAGTCGGTATCCCACCACACCTAACAAAGCGAATTTTCGACCCCTTTTTCACTACTAAAGAATTTGGAAAAGGTAAAGGACTGGGACTGGCTACTGTAGAAGGTATTGTCAAAAGTCATGGTGGCTTTATCAAAGTTGATAGTCATCTGGGAAAGGGTACCCAATTTGAGGTTTTTTTACCTGCCGTAGAAGGAACACCTTGTCTGCAAAACTCAACACAAAATCAATTACCAAAGGGTAACGGTGAATTGATTCTGATTGTAGATGATGAAGAAATTATTCGACAGACAGCACAAACTTCTTTACAAAACTATAATTATAAAACTCTCCTGGCTAAGGATGGAATTGAAGCGATCGCCATCTATGCTGAACACAAAAAGGAAATCAGCCTTGTTCTCATGGATCTTATGATGCCGAATATGGATGGATTAACAACTATCCGCGCTATTCATAAAATTAATCCCCAAGTCAAAGTCATTCCTACCAGTGGACTTCCTGCTGATCTTGGAAAAACTTTCCCCCTCAATATTAAGACCTTTTTATTAAAGCCTTATACTATTGAACAATTATTAGATGCTGTAAATTCCTATCTTTCGCCGGATATTTCTTAACAAATCTATCTCCTGGGAAAAATCTGTATGAGTTACTTCCCATACCACCCCTAACAAATCCTGGGACTTTTCCCTTTAAAATCACGCTTGCAGATATCTACGATAAGGTTGATTTTGAAGACTGTTGAACCCACCGCTTGGGATCTGATTTATAATAACCTTGTAATAACCGATAAAGAGCCGGTCGCTTTTTGATTAATTCCTGGGGTTTTTCAAAGAAAGTTTCAGTCGCTACAGCAAAAAATTCTGCGGGGTTAGTTACACCATATCGATCCAATACCGTATCTACTCCTTTCTGAACATCTTCACACAGTTGCTTGTATTCTGCCGTCATCACCTTAGACCAAGTGGAGTAGTCTGATTTCCGTCGCAAAATTGGAACCCCTTCAGCTTGACCATCTTCTTGATCTAACTGATGAGCAAATTCATGCAATACAACGTTATGTCCATTTCCCCAGTTACAAGTATCTTGTTTTACCTGCTCCCAAGATAATATTAATTGATCAGTTGTCCATGATTCTCCCAATCTTGCAACTAAACTTTCTTCAACAATATGATTTCCGGTGACAGTGGTTTGTTTTACTATATAAGCAGTTGGATAAATTAAAATTGAACGCAATCGAGGAAAATATTGTCCTCGTTCGTTAAGAAGTAGCAAACAAGCATTTGCAGCAATTAAAAGTTTCATTTCTTCTGTTAAATGTAATCCAGCACAACCAATAAATTGTTTTTCTGCTAAAAATACTTGAATGTGTCCCTGAAGGCGTTTACGCTCCCCAGGGGAAAGATAAGAATAAATGGGAAGATGGTCGTCAATAATAAAATTCCAAAGTCGTGGGAAAGAACGACGTTGCAGACGTTTTCTGGCTTTTTTTACTAAAATTGGGCTTATTAAGATCGTTATTGCAATAAGGAAACTGACAAATAAAACAATAATTGCTTCGAGCATCGATTTTAATTATTTTATATTGCAGTGCAATTTCGAATTGCCATGCTTTATTTGCAAATTTAACAATTATTGCGAACTATCGTCGATATTGTCGAGCGAGCGATCGTATCTTTTATTATTATCTACTAATATTTATTGATGTAATACTCTGAAGATTTTTACATTTATTTCAATAATGGGAGATGACGCACACGAATGCGACTTGGTTCAACAGTGACAACTGCACCTTGTTGTAAATCTGCTTCACATTTATTAATTACTTTAAATAACAACTCAGTTAAAGCTGGAGCGCGTAAACTTTGAATCCGAATACGAATAACTGAAGGAGAAGTTGCTTCAGTCAGGGCTAACAAAGCGTGAAAATCAGAATCAAGGGTAACAACAACGCGCTTATCATCTTGTGCGAAAATAAGAATTTCTCTATCTTCCGCTGCTGATAAAGCAATCTGAGCAACATGAAGAGTATCAATATCAGCTTCGCACAATAAAGCTGCTGCAGAACGTGGTAATCCTTGGTCAAGCAACAGTTTCATTGTTAAGTCTTAGTTCTATGATACGGTCATCTAAATATGTTGAAGTATAAATCAGAGCTTGCTGAATATCCTCATCTTCCAGTTCGGGAAACTCTTGACGCAGTTCTTCTCTATCTGGATAAGTGGCTAACAACTCAATTACTCGACGAACTGTCAAACGCAAATCGCGAATGCATGGTTGTCCATTCATACGATTTGGATTGCTGGTAATGCGATCTAATTTCATTGCTGAATTGATGAATTGAATGTTCCAGTACAAGAACTCTAGCATTCATTCAATGAAAATTGCTGTAAGTTGTTTGAGGTGCGATCACATAATTATCATAGACAATTAATTTTGTTTAAGCTTCGTCTGCTAAGTAGTGATTCTATTGATTTAGAGTAAGTTTCTATCTTTAAGTGGGAAGTAAAAATCCTTTCAAAATCACTGGGAGTTAAAAATAAGCCACTCATAAGACCTGTCCGGAATATTAACTTGGTGCCAAAAAAATGGTAGAACGGAGTTTTCACCGTCTACCAAAATGAAAAATCCACTTCATTATATTCAAGAATACCCACACCGCACAAAACAAATTCTGGGAATAAGCAAC
>NZ_JASJDK010000160.1 GCF_030065675.1 Mastigocoleus sp. MO_188.B34
TACTCATTACTCATTACCCATTACTCATTACTCATTACTCATTACTCATTACCCATTACTCATTACTCCTTACTCCTTACTCATTACTCATTACTCATTACTCATTACCCATTACTGTGCGCTTACGCGCCCCGCTGCGCTAACATTACCCATTACCCACTAACGCCTATTCTTTCGGTGTGAAAAATGTCACAAGAGTATGGGATGAACGGACAAAACCCTTAATATTTTTCCAAAAACTAATTTTTTGTATATTCCCCTGGGAAAATATTGCTAGTTGAGTGAACCACTTAGCAAGATGCTGTGATTGCTCTAGCATGTGCTGAGCAGTTTTATTCGCTACGTTTAAGTTTCTCTCTGCTTTACCAGAATTTTGTGCTTGACTCTCAGCAGTTTGAGTTATGTTACCAACTAATTTACCTACTTGCGTATTGATGCTAACAATATAATCAAGCTTTTGCTCCGTGGTTTGCAGCGATTTTGTCCAGTTTGTCAAATGCTTGGTTTCAGCTTCCATTGTCTCAATTATTTCATTTGTTTTTGTAATCGCAGAATTAAGTAATGGTTGAGTTTCTGATGTAATCTCGAATAATTGCTCTCTGAGCATATGTACTTTTTCTGTGTTAAGAGTTACAGAATCTTCAAAGCAATTTTCTAAGTAGCTTTCAGCGATCGCTACATTGATACTTTGATTCTTCATTCCCTTAGCTAGGTTATCAGTCAGATGATCGATAAAGTTTGAAAGCTTTTGACAATGTTGATTAAATTCCTTAACTCTTATTCCACCGTCAGCGACTGCTTCTTGAAGGACATAAATATTTTCTAAAGTACATTTTATATTTTCCAGTCCTTCTTGCAGTAAGTGTTCATTTCTTTGTATTTGTCGTTCTGTAAGTTTTCCGGTAGTTGTGATAGTTTTAGCTGCATCTAGCATCTCTTTAATTTCTTTTAGGCTAGTAGCAAGAGAATTTGAGAGATTTAAAGCTTGGGCGGAAAAATCTTTAAAACTAGTTTGATTATCCTGAAGAATTTCCACAAGTACTTGTCTTAACTCTTCTTGTTGAGCAACTGAAATAGTTTGTTGTCCTTCACTAGTTTGTTGATTTTGTCTAATAAACTTGGAAGTCTCAAGGGTTTGGACTTTGTGAGTTGCTAGGACTTTGGAATTATCAAGATTTTTAGAAGTTTCAAGAGCTTTAGCGTTATCTAATGCAAAACCCACCTGCATTGCGATTTGAGAAAACCACCTAATTTCATGATTTTGCCAGTGGCGTGGTTGGGAACATTGATGAGCAACCAGCAGACCTAGTAATTTACCTTCATTAAGAATTGGTGCAACTAAATTTGCTTTGACTTCCAGCTTTTTCAGTTGCTCGATATAACAACTTGTAAGGTTTGCTGTGTAGATATTATCAGTCGCTCTTACTCTGCCATTTTGGTACTTTTCAATGTAACTGGCTTCAAAGCAAGGGTCTGTAATTATCATTCCCAAAGCTTTGGTGAAACGAGGAGCGACTGATTCAGCAATTACTGTTCCCTGTGATTTCTTATCCAAGCCATAAACTACTACTCTGTCACACCCAACTATTCGCCGTACTTCCTTGACACTGGTTTTGAGGATATCTTCTCGATTGAGGGATTGACGAATAGATCTAACAGTATCAGTAAAGTATTGGGTCCATTCAGTTTCTTTATCTGCTCGCAGGCGAAGATCCGTTGTTTCTGTTAAGAGTTTGGCATTGTCAAGGGCAAAACCTACCTGCATAGCAATCTGAGAAAACCATCTAATCTCATGCTGTTGCCAATCACGGGGTTGAGAGCATTGATGAGCAACCAGCAGACCTAGTAATTTACCTTCATTAAGAATTGGTGCAACTAAATTTGCTTTTACCCCTAACTTTTCAAGTTGTCTAATATAACAAGGGGTGAGATTTGCTTCATGTATATTGTTGGTTGCCCGAACCCTACCATTTTGGTACTTTTCAATGTACTTAGCTTCAAAACAAGGGTCTTTGATTGTCGTTCCCAAAGCTTTAATAAAACGAGGAGCAACTGATTCAGCAATAATCATTCCCTCAGATTCTGTTTTGAGACCGTAAACCACCACGCGCTCGCAATCGATTACTCGCCGCACTTCTTTAACACTGGTTTGGAGAATATCATCTCGATTGAGAGATTGGCGAATAAGTCTAACGGTATCTGTAAAGTATTGCGTCCACTTACTTTCCGTATCTGCTTGCACGAGGAGACTTGTAGCTTCTGCCAAAACTTTAGCATTATCAAGGGCAAAGCCTAATTGCATCGCAATCTGGGAAAACCATCTAATTTCATGTTCTTGCCAATCGCGAGGTTGGGAACATTGGTGAGCGACAAATAGACCCAATATCTTACCCTCATTGATAATTGGGGCAACTAAATTTGCTTTTACTCCCAGTTTTTCAAGTTGCTCAATATAACAACTGGTAAGATTTGCTTCGTAGATATTATTTGTTGCTTTAACCCTGCCATTTTCATACTTTTCAATGTACTTGGCTTCAAAGCAAGGGTCGTTAATTCTCATCCCTAAGGTTTTTATGGAACCAGGAGCAACTGATTCGGCTATTATTACTCCCTGAGATTCCTGATTGAGTCCGTAAAGTACCACCCGATCGCAGTTCATAACCCGTCGTACTTCTTTGACACTGGTTTTGAGGATATCTTCTTGGTTGAGAGAAGTACGAATTAATCGAACCGTATTAGTAAAGTGCTGCGTCCATTCATTTTCCAGATCTGTTTGTCGGCGAAGGTCAGCAGCTTCTGCTAAAACTGCAGCATTATCAAGGGCAAAACCTACTTGCATTGCAATCTGGGAAAACCACCTGATTTCATGCTGCTCCCATTCACGAGGTTGGGAACATTGGTGAGCAACCAATAAACCCAGCAGTTTACCTTCATTAATAATTGGTGCGACTAAATTCGCTTTTACCCCTAGTTTTTCTAGCTGCTCGATATAACAAGTTGTGAGATTTGCTTTGTAAATATTATTTGTTGCTTTAACCCTGCCATTTTGATATTTTTCGATGTACTTAGCTTCAAAACAAGGATCTTTGATGACCGTTCCCAAAGCCTTAAAGAAACCAGGAGCAACCGACTCAGAAATTATAACTCCTTCAGATTCAGGATTAAGTCCGTACACTACCACCCTTTCGCAGACAAGTAGTCGCCGTACTTCTTCAGTCGCAGTTTCCAGAATATCTTCTTTTTTCAGAGAAGTACGAATTAACCTGACAGTATTAGTAAAATAGTCCGTCCATTCAGCTTCCGTATTCGATTGTTGACGCAGGTTTGCAGATTCTGCCAAAACTGTAGCGTTATCAAGGGCAAAACCTACTTGCATTGCGATCTGGGAAAACCACCTAATTTCATAATTTTTCCAATCGCGCGGTTGAAAACATTGATGAGCAACTAATAAACCGAGTAATTTGCCTTCATTAATGATGGGTGCGACCAAATTCGCCTTGACAGCTAGCTTTTCTAGTTGTTCGATATAACAGGGAGTTAGGTTTGCTTCGTAGATATTATTTGTTGCTTTAACCCTGCCATTTTGATATTTTTCGATGTATCTAGCTTCAAAACAAGGGTCTTTAATTGTCATCCCTATGGTTTTCACCAACCCAGGAACAACTGATTCAGAAATTATTATTCCCTCAGATTCTGCGTTGAGTCCATACACCACGACCCGATCGCACCCCAATACTCTCTGAATTTGTTCAGTGGCATTTTCGAGAATGTCTTCTTTTTTGAGGGAAGTACGGATGACTTTAACAGTATCGGTAAAATAATGGGTCCATTCTGTTTCCGTATCTGCCTTTTGGCGCATATTCGCAGCTTCTAGCAGAAGTTTGGCATTATCAAGGGCAAAACCAACCTGCATTGCTATTTGGGAAAAGCACCTAATTTCATGTTCTTGCCAATTACGCGGTTGAGAACATTGATGGGCGACAAACAAACCCAGTATTTTACCTTCGTTGATGATTGGTGCAACTAAATTTGCTTTGACTTCTAGCTTTTCTAATTGCTCAATATAACAACTTGTAAGATTTGCTTTATGGATATTGTTGGTGGCTTTAACCCTACCATTTTGGTACTTTTCGATGTACTTCGCTTCAAAACAAGGATCTTTAATTCTCCTTCCCAAGGCTTCCAAGAAACCAGGAGCAACTGACTCAGCAATTATCAATCCCTCTGATTCTGAACGTAGTCCATAAACTACTACCCGATCGCACCCAAATAATCGTCGAACTTCTTCAGTTGCAGTTTCGAGAATATCTTCTTGTTTGAGAGATGTACGAATTAGTCGAACGGTGTTAGTAAAGTACTGCGTCCATTCGGCTTCTATATCCGTTTTTTCACGGAGATTGGCAGCTTCCACTAAGACTTTAGCATTATCAAGGGCAAATCCCATTTGCATGGCAATTTGGGAAAACCACCTAATTTCATATTCTTGCCAATTACGCGGTTGAGAACACTGATGGGCGACAAACAAACCCAGTATTTTACCTTCGTTGATGATTGGCGCGACTAAATTCGCCTTGACCTCTAATTTTTCCAGTTGCTCAATATAACAACTTGTGAGATTTGCTTTGTAGATGTTGTTGGTGGCTTTAACCCTACCGTTTTGGTATTTTTCAATGTACTTAGCTTCAAAACAGGGGTCTTTGATGGTTGTTCCCAAAGCTTCTACAAATCCAGGAGCAACTGACTCAGCAATTATTATTCCTTCCGATTCTGCACTAAGTCCATAAACTACTACCCGTTCGCATGCAAGCAATCGTCGAACTTCTTCAGTTGCAGTTTCGAGAATATCTTCTTGTTTGAGAGAAATACGAATCAACCTGACAGTATTAGTAAAATGCTGCGTCCATTCAGCTTCCGTATCTGTTTGCTGGCGAAGATTTGTCGCTTCTGCCAACAGTTTAGCGTTATCAAGGGCGAACCCTACTTGCATCGCGATCTGGGAAAACCACCTAATCTCATGTTCTTGCCAATACCGTGGTTGAGAACATTGATGGGCAACTAACAAACCTAATAAATTACCTTCGTTAATAATTGGTGCAACTAGATTCGCTTTAACGTCCAACTTTTCAAGTTGCTCTATGTAACAAGTTGTAAGGTTCGCTTCATAAATATTGTCAATTGCTTTAACCCGTCCATTTTGATACTTCTCGATATATCTTGTTTCAAAACAGGGGTCTTTGATAGTTCTTCCTAAAACGTCTATAAATCCAGGAGCAACTGATTCAGCAATTATGACTCCCTCAGAATCCCCGTTAAGTCCATAAACTACGACCCGTTCGCATCCAAGCAGTCGCCGTACCTCTTCTGTCGCAGTTTCGAGAATATCTTCCTGCTTGAGAGATCTACGAATACACCGGACAACTTCAGTAAAATATTGGGTCCATTCCACATCAAGGCTTTGTTTTTGTCCGTTGCTTAGTACTTGTGGCGATTTTTCAAAATTAGATTTAAGAATATGTGTAGACTCAATGTCAGATAAGTCATGCCCCGGATAAGAAAAATCTTGCCCATTACCAGGTATACCAGGATAATTGTTTGTCATTTGTTTGTAAGTAATTATAATGTTATGAAAAAATTAATACACTCTTGTGTGTTAACATTAAGCACTTCAGTGTTTTAGAACTTTTTATTTTTGAACTTTGTATTTTTGAACTTTGTATTTTTTAGCTTGATATACATTAACTACTAAATTTGTTCTTAGTAAATCACTAGGTAAAATAGCTTAAAATTCTATCTGATACTTATTTTTGACATCACTAAACAGTTTATATCTCAACTAATTTACTCAATCTGAAAAATATAATTGTATTACAAAACAAAAGCATAAAATTATCTTTTGATAAGTTATATGTCAAAATTCGGCTAGTTAAGATATTACACGATTGACAGAAAAACAATAATATACAAATAATCTTGCGATAAATTAAAAGGGATTGAATTGTTTAAGATTGATAGACTATGTAGCAAAAAAAACTTAATAAATATTGTGACTGTTTACTGATGATAGTCTTGATATATATTGAAATAAGTCTCAAGAGTTGGAAATATTTTTCCAACTAAATGTATATTTTATTATTTTATTATTTTTAATTTTTTTGTTGATTTGTTCAATAAATTGATCGATGTGAATTGGGAATATTGAATTATCAACTGTGATAGTTTACATATAAAATCCCAATTATTGATTATCGATTAACAATACCATCAGTTTTCTACAACTTTTTTTTGCAAAAATGGTGTGATGCTAATATTTTGCGACTTGGCATCTGCTTTGTGAGTATCATTTAACACTGTCTTTTTGATAAAGTACATCAACTTCATTTAGAAATCACTGCAGAACCAAAATCATTCCTTCTCAATGAATTGACAAATAATTGGCACCCCCACAATTTCCTCATGTTTTTTCGATACTCTGAAATTAGTAAAGTTTTTTAGTGATTCTACAACACCCTCTATCAATAAAAACTTTAAAAAATTACTCTCTGAACAAATTAGACTCATAGACTGTACTTTTTTGAATTACTGGTTTGATTAGTAACTTTATTATTTGGAAATATAGGTAATTGTCTGCGAACAAACCCAAATTTCCCCCAAATCGTTCCGTAAAAGAGAACATCAGTTATGCCTCTTGATACAAATAACAATCGCCGAATCAAAACCCCTCAACCTAGACGCTTTGGTGGTACTTGGTTCTTGATTTTTATGGCGCTTATGTTCCTGAATTTATTATTAATCCAAGTACCACAAGCCACTACAAAAGCTTATAGTGAATTTCTAACTCAAGTAGAAGCAGGTAAGGTATCCCGTGTAGAAATTGCACCTAATAACATCCGGTATGTTTTGAAATCAGACTTTTCAGGGTCGGAAAAATCTAAACAAAAGCAAGTATTTAACACTGTTCCAGTTCCAAATGATGCAGAACTAACTAAAATTCTGCGAAAACATGATGTTAAGTTTTTTGTTCGACCAGAAAGTTGGCTCTTAACTTTACTTAGTTGGGTCATACCACCGTTAGTTTTTTTTAGCATTTGGGCTTGGTTCATCAGTCGTTCTCGAGGAGGGGGTGCAGCTGCACTCACCATCGGAAAAAGTAAAGCTCGTATTTACTCCGAAGGAAGCACGGGTGTCACATTTAACGATGTGGCTGGAGTTGATGAAGCCAAGACAGAACTACAAGAAATTGTAGATTTTCTCCAATACGCAGAAAAATATAAACGTCTGGGTGCGAGAATTCCTAAAGGTGTGTTACTGGTAGGTCCACCGGGAACTGGTAAAACTTTATTAGCAAAAGCTATTGCTGGGGAAGCGGGAGTTCCTTTCTTCACGATTTCAGGTTCGGAGTTTATCGAGTTATTTGTAGGTATTGGAGCATCAAGGGTTCGAGATCTATTTGAACAAGCAAAACAACAAGCTCCTTGTATTGTTTTTATTGATGAGCTCGATGCTTTGGGTCGCTCGCGGGTTGGTCCGGGAAACCTTTTGGGTGGTCATGAGGAAAGAGAGCAAACACTCAACCAACTTCTTTCCGAAATGGATGGTTTTGACCCCAACACAGGTGTGATTATTCTCGCTGCTACTAACCGCCCAGAAATTCTCGATCCTGCTTTGCTTCGTCCTGGTCGATTTGATCGCCAAGTTGTGGTTGACCGTCCAGATAAAATTGGTCGGAAAGCTATTTTGCAAGTCCATTCTAGGGTCGTTAAGCTTGCAGACGATGTTGACCTATCTAAATTAGCTGCTCGTACCCCTGGCTTTGCTGGTGCCGATCTTGCTAACCTTGTCAATGAGGCTGCATTATTGGCTGCTCGAAAAAACCGCAAAACAGTCACTATGGCTGATTTCAATGAAGCTATTGAACGCATATTAACTGGATTAGAGAAAAAGTCTCGCGTGCTTAACGAATTAGAGAAAAAGACCGTAGCCTATCACGAAGTGGGTCACGCAATTATTGGAACGATGATGCCAGGGGCTGGTAAAGTTGAGAAAATTTCTGTTGTACCTCGCGGTGTGGCGGCTTTAGGTTACACGTTACAACTTCCAGAGGAAGATCGTTTTTTAATGACTGAAAGCGAACTAAGGGGAAGAATTGCTTCACTTTTGGGAGGACGTTCTGCGGAAGAATTAATCTTTGGTGAGGTTTCTACTGGTGCTAGTGACGACATTCAAAAAGCTACGGATTTAGCCGAACGATTTGTAACTCTGTACGGAATGAGCCATAAACTCGGACCAATTGCTTTTGAGAAAATTCAACAACAATTTCTCGAAGGTGTAACAAATCCACGCCGTTCTATCAGCCAAACAGTTGCCGAAAAGATTGATGCAGAAGTGAAAGACATTATTGACAGTGCTCACCATATGGCTCTAAAAATTCTCGAGCTAAATCGAGAATTACTAGAAGAGACAGCATTTGCTCTGTTAGACAAGGAAATATTGGAAGGGGATGAATTGAGAAATCATTTGAATCGCGTTCAAGCTCCCCAAACGATGGCTGATTGGTTACATAAAGGAAAAATTTCTGTCCTTGAAACAACAGAAATTAACTTACGGTGACTTTTTTGAAATCTCCCATAACTTGTCCTCATAACTTCCTCACATTTTATTTTTAGCCTGGAAGTAGATACCCCTCGATAATGTTGATGCTAAATTTAGGTTGATGATTACCCCTTTTAAGAATTAGAGAAGAGTATTGAAAGTGTGGAAATTGTGGGGACAATTCCAATAGAGGGGTTTAAAAATCGGATTTGGTGTGAGGGTGAGGGGAAATAAAACAATAACAAAGGGGGTTTAAGGTCAGATAGGAGGTAATTATTATGCCAATTACTCGCTGGGATCCTTTTCATGAAATAGAACATTGGGAACCTATATCTAAGGAGCCATTACGAGCACTAGAACAAATGCAAAGGCAAATGAATCGTTTGATGGAACACCTGATACCGAGCGGGAATGGAGGAGTGTCTATACTTAGCTACATACCTTCTGCAGAAATCAAGGAAAGTCCTAATGACATTTGCCTCAAAGTAGAAATTCCAGGAATGGAAGCAAAAGATTTGAATGTTGATGTCACAGAAGAATCTGTTTCTATTAGTGGAGAACGTAAGTCAGAAACAAAGACTGAAGAGAAAGGTATGATACGGTCAGAGTTTCACTATGGTAAATTCGAGCGGCATATTCCTTTACCAGCACACGTTCAAAACGACAAAGTAGAGGCAGAATACAAGAATGGTATTTTGACGCTGACTTTACCAAAGGTTGAAGGCGAAAAGCATAAAGCCGTAAAAATTAATGTTGGTTGACCATCATGGCGGTTTTCGGTTGAGTGTAGTACACCTCGTAGAGACGTAAAATTTTACGTCTCTACATTTGGGAATTAGAAAATGTATTTGATTCAAATGAAAACCGCTATATTTATTGAAATTCAGGAGTGAAATTTATTTTTGACACTCTGCCGTCCTATAAGGACCTATGCATTAGTCACATCTTTCTTAACAATCTTAAAAAGATTATTTGACAGGGCTCTCAAACCACGAGGAGTGAGAGACACTTTACAAATTTAACTTTATTCTTATTGCTAAAAACATAGTTTTATTGAGAATTAATGACGAAGGAATAAGGGTTGGGAAAAATATGAGCAAGTACTCTCGCAAATGTTGAGAAAGATCTGCCTAATGGATAGTTATAAAGGCGGGGCTTTAGACCCAAATTTTTCGGTAAATTCTCACTCCTTTTAATATCGGAGGATTCTTAATTTAACCAATCCTCCGGGCTATTTTTTCATTAACTTTCAGCAGATCCTACTTGGATATCATTTTTTTACTGTATCAAATTTTTTCTATATCGACGATGTAGCCAGCCAAATATACCCAAAATTCCTAACCCTGCGATTGTATTTGGCTCTGGTGTCGTTTTAGCTTGATACTCTTGATCGAAGAACATACTGTAAGCATCTTCTATATCATTTTCGTCTGTTGCTGAGCTTTGACTTGCTTCACCTTCATTTGCAGTATCCATTTCTTGCCAAAAATTAAATCCACCGCTCGATGAGCCCCAACTATTGTAGCTTAGGAAAAAGTTCCATTGATTATTATTCCATAGACTTCCATAGTCGTGGTTAAAATCAAAGTGCACCAGGATATTTGTGATAAATTCCTTCAGATTATTTATGTGGTTCCGAGCTGTTTCTTCATTAACATCCCTCATATCCATAACTGCTTGGATCAGTCTTGTTTCCCAAGCCTCTTTCTGTTCTTCACTTACACTATCAAGCAGACTAAATATTTTTGCTGTTTGTTGTAAGCTTGCTGTTGATAAATTCTGACTTAATTGTTCTGCAGAACCTTGCAACCATAAGTTTACCTCTTCATCAGCTTTGGTATAGCCAAGGACATCCAATAATCGCAAATCTAAGTCTGTGATATTTAACTTTTCTCCCTTCCCGAGTACTGGGTGCATAATTCCTAAAGGACTACCATTGATACCTCCATTTTCGGACCAATGACTGGTTTGATAAGAATTACCATCAGCAAAGTCAGCTAGTTTGGTCTGACCTCCATCTATTGACAAGAAAGTTTGTCCGCTAGAAGACCAGTCAAATACACCATTTTGTTTACTTTCTTCAGAAAAACGCAATAGATCCATTGAACTGACTAAGGCGATATCTTCTTCTAACAAAGTAGTGCTATTCGTCTCAGCCTGCATTTTCAATGAATTAAAAGCATCTACCCCACTGACAACTCCTAAAGCGTGACCAATTTCGTGTAGAGCGACGGAAAGAAAGTCAAATTTATTACTAGCAACTTCAGCATTTGGATCGTTAACTCGAGAAAAATCCCAGATAGTATCTTCAAGAAAATTTCCTTCGGGATTTTGAGTTAGCCAATCAGCGTAACTGATGATTTCACCGTTAGCATCGAACATGGAATTACTGAGCAAAATTTCAGCATCAGACTTTGTATCATCGCCATTTATCAGTTTTAAAGCCTTAGCATTTGCACGAGTAAGCCAAATCTTCTTGTTATTGTCATTACCATTTTGGTCGATGATAGTTTCTGCATCTAATATCTCCACCATATCGACTTGGTCGCGTTTATCTACATTGACCGTATTATGATCCTCAATTCGCATATTAAATGTTGAACTATCAAATTCAACTAAATCGCGGTTCAAATTCTGCAATTGAGTCAGGTTGAGTTGTTTAAAAATATCTTGGGCTTGAGCGGTAATGATATTGTTAGAATTAGCTGCAACATTATCAAGGATGGAGTTAATGTTAAACCCTTGTTGTTGCAAAATATTGAAATTTTCTTCATATGTATTTTCTTGTAAGTCAACACCTAATGATTGTAAAAAATATTCCTTATTAGATTGAGCAATTTGTAAACTCTTGAAAGTAGTTAGATCGTCAATAGAAGTGATGCTCTTAAAACTGCTATTCAAGAACTTTTGATAGTTCACACGGAGCATAGTTGGGCGTGTTGCACCTAAACCTTTGGAATTACCTAATTGGGTAAAATCAATATGAATATTAACCGTTGTATCTTTGTTACAAGAGCAAGATGGATCTAAAAATGTGTTTCCAATTTTAGAAGACCAAATATCACCAGCAGCTAAAAAACCACCAACTACCTCTTGAGAAGTATTTTGGGTATAAGTGAAATTGAATTGTATTGCTTGGGCTGGGGTACTACCAAATATACCAGTTATCAATGTAAAAGTTAGTGGCACAACCCGTTTAAAATTATTAACCTGACGAATAAATGTAGATTTAATCATTTGTCAAAATTACCCTGTGCAAATAAGTTTGTAATGGAAACTTTTTTGAAAAAATATGGCATCGAATATTATGTGATTTATTTACTTTTTCTATATATATGAGAAACAATGAATCTAGAAATTGTTTTAGCGCTTGAGTTTGAAGAGGTTTTCTGAATGAAAAATTCTTATTTACTACATATATTTCTATCGCACTAATCAAATTAAATAGAAGAGTAATTGCTCTGAAGTAATGGTTTAAAGGGACTTAACAGTTTTATTATTTAAACTTCAAGATAAAGTTATTACTTTGGCAGCGGGCTGTTTTTTTATACTACGCACATTTTGTCTCATACTAAATTTTTCTCCTGTTATCAAGGATTCAATTAAATAGCCACGCAAAAAAAACAGTCATTTTTTATACTAGCTCTATTTCCGCAACTTTATAAACACTGTCAAGAGAACTTTAAAAATGAGCTTCCATTACGAAAATTTGCAGATATTATCTTGGAAAATTATAGAAAATGGGGCTTAGGGAAATTAGGTGAAAACAAAAATATAGCAATCCTGAGTCATTGATAAAAATCAAGGATGATTGCTATATTTTCTCTAAAGAGTTTTTTAAGTATGAAAGATGATTTTCTAGACTTTATTTCGATAGATGTCTAGAATAAATTTTGTTATTTACATCAAAAGGCTAATGTTCCCAGTTAAAAACCTCGATTCAATAAAGTTTTTAGTCTTTACGCATGCGACGATGTAGCCAGCCGAATATACCTAAAATTCCTAATTCTACAATTGTGGTCGGCTCTGGTGTTGTTGCAGTTTTATACTGTTGATTAGTGGCTGTAAGTAGATCTGTTCGATATTGACCTGTAATATCTGCTTCTTTCCAAAAATTAAAAATTTTTCCTCAATATATGAAATATATTTCTATCTTATTTATACAGGATAAGAGAATAGTAATTATCCTGAGAACACATTTTTATTAACTTAATTATTTTGTGATTAAAACTTCAAAATTAATCCATAATTTCAAAGCTTTGATGTTGTTAGTAATAATTAACTTCAAGCTTAAATCCTAAACACTTAGTACAAGTATTATTTGCTACTTGTCGACTTTGAATTTGTCTAAAATATTTCTATATATTGTTATAAACAAAACAAAGTCAGAGAGCAGAACAGTTAAAACTTACAAAATCTTCACCAAATCAAATATTCAATCTCTGCGAACGCGACGAGTTAACCAGCCAAATAGACTCAAAATACCCAATCCTGTAAGTATATTCGGCTCAGGAGTAGTAGCAATTCGATACTCTTGATGAAAAAAAACACTATATCCATCTTCTACAAAATTTTCTTCTGTAAATTCTTCTGTTAACAACACTTCATTATATTCAGAGCCTTCTAAAGAATCGATTTCTTGCCAAAAACTAAAACCCCTATTTGAAGAAGAAGCATAATTATACTTCATTCTAAGTCTTGCTTTTGCCAAAAGTTTTTTCAATTTTTTCTGTTTTTGAGTAAGTTGATGCAACCATCGATTTTCTTGATCTTCAACTTTGGTGTAACCAAGAACATCCAATAATTGTAAATCTAAGTCTGTAATATCTAATTTTTCTCCTCTTCCAAGTACTGGGTGCATAATTCCTAGAGTATTACCATTGATATCACCATTTTCTGACCAGTGACTAGTTTGGTAAGAAACTCCATCAGCAAAATCAGCTATTTTTGTTTGACCACCATCAATTGAGAGAAATGTTTGTCTGCGAGAAGACCAGTCAAAGACACCACTTTGTTTACTTTCTTCAGAAAACCGGAATAAATCCATTGGACTGACTAATGCAATCTCATTTTCCGAGAGTGTCGTGCTATTTCCTTCAGCCTCCATCTTTAATAATTTAAAAGCATCAACACCACTGACCACTCCTAAAGCATGACCAATTTCATGTAAAGCAACGCTAAGAAAATCAAACTTATCATTAGCGACTTCAGCATTGAGATTCATAACTCTGGAAAAATCCCAAATAGTACTTTCAAGAAAATTCCCTTCAGGGTTTTGAGTTAACCAATCACTATTACTGATAATATTGCCGTTATTTGCAAACATAGCATTACTAAGCAAAATCCGAGCATCAAACCCTTCATTATCGTCACCATTGCTCAGACCCAAAGCCTTTGCATTTGCAAGAGTAAGCCAAATCTTCTTGTTATTGTCATTGTCATTTTGGTCAATTATTGTTTCTGAGTCTAATTTCTGTACTTTGTCAACTTTATCGCGATCCTTTACATCAACTGAACTATCATCATCAATCAGCATTTTAAAGTTTGAACTATCAAATTTAACTCGAGTACGATCTAAATTTTCTAACTGCTGTAGATTTAACTGTTGAAAAATATCTTCAACTTGATTTGCAATAATATCATTGGAATTCGATTCAATGTTATTGAAAGTGGTGTTAATCTCAAAACCTTGTGTTTGCAGAATTTTGAGATTATTGCTAAAAATTTTCTTTTTTAAATCCACTCCCAATGCTTTTAAGAAGTTTTGTTCCTTATATTGAATATTTTGTAAATTCTTGAAAGCAGTTAAATCATCTTCAGAAGTTATATCTTTGAACATACGGTTCAAAAATTTTTCATAGTCCACACTAACCATAGTTGGACTTGCTGCACCAAGTCCTTTTGGATTTGTTAGTTGAGTAAAATCAATCCGGATATTGACTTTTATATCTTGTTCGCAGTAGCAAGACGAATCAAAAAAAGTATCCTTAAATTTAGAAGACCAAATATTACCAGCAGCCTCAAATCCATCAATTACTTCCTGGGAAGTTCCTTCACCATAAGTGAAGTTGAACTGTATTGCTTGAACTGGAGAAGCACTAAATATGCTAATTGTGAATGCAAAGGTTAGTGGTACAAAAATTTTCAGATTCATTATCTGAGGAATAAATATCGATTTCATAATTTCTCAATTTTTTGACTTTCAATTTTTTGACTTGTAATCAATAATTCACCATATTAGTTACGAGGGGTTTGTGGTTAAATGATATGAAGGTAATCACACCCAAAATATTTATCTAGAAACCCTTAATCACTACTAAAAAGCTTATTTTTACCCTCAAAATGAATTTGCTGGACTAATAATCTGATTTATTTTTAAGCTAAATTTTGAATTAAAACAGTAAATATTCAATGAAGACTGCAGCAAAAAGATAAAAGCTACAACTAAATGTATTTTTTTATTCCTTACATGTATATTTCTATTTCATATATCAAGATCTTAGAAGAGTAATAGTTCTGAAATTATAG
>NZ_JASJDK010000161.1 GCF_030065675.1 Mastigocoleus sp. MO_188.B34
TGAAAATGTTCCATCTTTAGGGACAATTATTCGGGAAAAATCTTCTTCTAACCCATTTGGTTGGTCATGGATGCCTCAATAACCCTTACCCCGAAATTTTGAGGGGATACATCAAAAGAGTATAAATTTTAGTAGAAAGGCAGAAAGATATATTAATGCTTGTGCTGCATTGTTAACTACTCCACAACATAATTTCTACTCTTCTCTTTCCTTTCTCGCCCATCACCATAATTGTAATATAAATCAACAAAAAGAAATATTAGAAAAAGTAGAAAAAAATCAGGAAGATATGAAACTATGGGCTAGTCATTGCCCAGAAAACTTTCAAAATAAATACGATTTAGTAGAAGCAGAAAAAGCAAGAATCTTAGGACAAAATTGGCAAGCACAAGAACTGTATGAAAAAGCAATTCAAGGTGCTAAAAAATCTGAATTTATCCATGAAGAAGCCATAGCTTACGAACGAGCTTCTGAATTTTATTTCGCACTGGGTAGAGAAGAATTCGGTAAATTGTATTTGAGAAATTCCCATCATTGTTACAGCCGTTGGGGAGCAAAAGCTAAGGTCAAACAGTTAGAACAAGAATATCCCCAGTATTTATTAGCAGTAACAAATCAAAACAAATCTAAAAGTATCCCTACAACTACATCTACCAGTGAAACAAATGGAGAATTACTCGACTTAAACACAGTTATTAAAGCATCTCAAGCAATTTCTGGTGAAATTAAGCTAGAACAACTCCTGGAAAATTTAATGAAAATTGTAATTGAAAATGCAGGGGCACAAAAAGGTTTTTTAATTCTCAATCATCAAGGTAGTTGGGTTATCGAAGCTCAAGGAACAGTAGATAGCGATAAAGTTACTATTTTGCAATCAATTCCGATAGAATCTATAAATTCAGAAACATCAACCTCTATCTTACCTACTTTCGTTATCAATTATGTCGCCCGCACTCAAGAATATATTGTTTTAAATGATGCAGTCCATGAAGGACAATTTATTAACGATCCTTATATTATTGCTACAGAAAGTAAATCAATTCTCTGTACTCCTTTACTTAATCAAGGTGAATTAAAAGGAATTGTTTATTTAGAAAATAATTTAACTACAGGTGCGTTTACTTCAGGGCGAATCGAACTTTTAAATATACTGTCAGTTCAAGCTGCTATTTCCATTGAGAACTCAAGGGTTTATCAAAACTTAGAACAAAGGGTAGAAGAGCGCACTCATGAACTTTCACAAACGTTAGAAATTCTCAAAGCCACTCAAGCTGAACTGCTGTTTGAAAACGAGTTACTCAGAAGTAACGAACAACCTTCGAGCTTTGAGTATCAAGTCGGGGGAAGTTTACCTATGGATGCTCCCACTTATGTAGTGCGCTCGGCAGATCGTTATCTCTACAAAGCGTTGAAAGATGGGGAGATTTGTCACATTCTAAATCCTAGGCAAATGGGTAAGTCAAGCCTCATGGTGCGTATGATGCACCACCTGAGACATGAAGGGGTTAGATGTGTGGCAATTGACATGAGTCGTATTGGTAGCGAAAACACTACTCCCGAACAATGGTATAAAGGATTTACCGTAGAACTATGGCGAAGTTTTGATTTGCTAGTTAATCTTAAAACTTGGTGGAATGAAAGACAAGATATTTCTCCCGTTCAACGGTTGAGTCAATTTATTGAAGAAGTTCTATTAGTTGAGATTGGTAATGAAGATGATTCTTCTTCGAGCAAAATAGTTATTTTTATCGATGAAATTGACATCATCTTAAGCTTGAATTTTCCCATTGATGATTTTTTTGCTTTGATTCGCTTTTGCTACAATCAGCGCAGTTTAAATCCAGATTATAAACGTTTAACATGGGTTTTCTTTGGAGTTGCGACTCCTAACGACCTAATTGTCAACTATAAAAGAACCCCCTTTAACATCGGTAAAGGAATTCAACTCGAAGGTTTTAAAGAGCATGAAGCCCAACCTTTACTTCAAGGATTAAATGAGAAGGTGAGCAATCCTCAAGTAATACTCAAAGAAGTGTTATTCTGGACAAATGGTCAACCTTTTTTGACTCAAAAGCTTTGCCAACTCATCCGCAATTCTTCATCCCCTATCCCTAATAATAAAGAAGCCGAATGGATTGAAAATTTGGTGCAAACCAACATCATCGAAAATTGGGAATCACAAGATGAGCCAGAACATTTAAGAACCATCCGCGATCGCCTTTTCAAGAACAAGCAATCTGTTAAAATATTAGAACTATATCGACAAATTTTGCATCAAGGAGAGATTGTTGCAGTCGATAGTTGGGAAGAAAGAGAATTACTTTTGTCGGGGGTTGTCGTCAAGCAACAAGGTAATTTAAAAATTCAGAACCGTATTTACAAATCTATCTTTGTATAAGATAAAATTTCATCAAAGTAAAGTCATTTCTATAAGAAAATCAGCCGGTGATTTCTGTGGATACCAAGAAAAAAGAGTTGATTAGTAACTATAAAAATCGGGGGCGTGAACATCACAAGAAAGGTCAAGCTCCAGAAGTTAAAGTTTATGATTTTCTTGATAAAGAAAAAGGAAAAGTTGCTCCCTATGGTGTCTACATTATCGTGTGTCCGTCAGCTTATCCCTTTCATTACAAAAGGGCATTTGCTTCTGACACAATCCCGCCACCTTACTGATTTATAGCTAGCAACCTACTCAGATTAATTTTCTGAGAACCAGCAAGGGGTTAATTCGTTCCTATTAGTCATTGGTTTGAATCCTTAGAGTCTGTATATCCACTGGTATGAACTAAGAGTGTTTATTAATACTGAGTCACAATCGAAAAATTGTGTCATATTTTACCTTTTGGGTTAGCCGTATCAACTTTTTTCACCTGTTTAGCAGGGGAGACTGTGGTCGGGTAGCAGGACTATATCGCTGGGTTCAGTCTTGTTCTGCAGGGTTTTACAAACCAGTCAGATCACACTTGAAGTAAACCAATGACTCATAGCGAGTGGATGAAACATATATAAAAGTTAAAAGTGAATGAAAAATTTATACCGGGCTTTAGATTGTAGTTGTAATATTTTAGACTTCATGTTCAGTGCAACTCGGAATACAAATGCTGCAAAACGCTTTTTGAGTAAGGTTTTGAAGTCTGAGCATAATCGGAAACCACGAGTTATTAATGTGGATAAAAATCCTTCCTTGGTATAATTAGTTGCGAGTATATGGCCCTTCAGTGTATAGGAAAAAACCTACATAATGTTCATATTAATCTAATCAAAAAAACATATTTTCATCGAAAATATTTATGAACTTGATATGAATTTAAAGCTGGATAAAATCGATTATTATAGTTTAGATAAAAATATTAAAGACAAAGAGAATCATAAAATAAGAATTAATGTTCGTGGGGGACCACATAAAGAGTTATTGTCATCAGCACAACAGATATGTTGATGTTTTATAAAATACCAGCAACTGTATCAAGCTCTAGTTTTTATGTTACAAGTTAATCTGCAAGTATTTGTCTCAAAACCTTGTAAACACTGGCTTGCAAATTTTAGAACGGGTCTAATATCACACACTTCCATACTTGTTTGATGCACTATCCTTTGGAACTACTGGCAGTTCCACTGATAGCTTGTTTAAACGACGACGGGACAGTGTGGAGTGATCTGGTACCTTTAACTCTATAGTAAACAGTGATTCTAAAAACCCCTCTGTTTGCCGTCCAGGCTAATGAAATACTGATTGAATCGTACCCATTGTGGCGATGCCTTCGGCTAGAGCCTGCGGCGTCGGCGGAGCCAAAGGTAATGTAGTTAGAGCCTGCGGCGTCAGCAGATCCGTAGGTGACATAGTCAGAGCCTGCGGCGTCGGCGTTAAACCTTACGGTATGGCTGCGCTCACGCCGTAAGGCGCGTCTTTGCCTCTAGCCTCTGCCCTACGGGCTTATCGCTATTTCACTGTAATAGTTGGAAGCTCCCTTTCGTCCTGTTTTCTATTCGTGAAGCCATTGCTTAATTACTTCCTCATTAACCCAAAAGGTAATACTGCCTCGTTGTTTGAGTGCCGCATCGTATTCTTTTCAGTTGCGAACTTTGTAATTAGCCTTGGCTTGCGTCCTCATTGTCTAAATCAAACAAAAGTGAATAAGTAAAATTTACCATTTTTCCTATTCATGCAACAAAGCCATAAATAATTAATGGAGGATCTAGTCAGATGTTTAACTATTCTCAAACATCAGAAATATTTGGAAGGTCTAATAATCTCTTGCATTTAAAAAACCTCGATCGCTATACTGCTTCAGATTCAAAAACGGACACTATTGTGATTGCTGACGAAGATCCCGAGGTGCAAGACGCTTTATCAGTAGCTGTTCGACAGTGGGCACAAGATGAACAAAGAAATGTGAAAACAATTATAGTTTCAGATGGACAACAAGCAGTAGATTATGTACAAGCTACTGATAAAAACCCACCCTTTTTGGTAATACTTGACCTACGTATGCCCAAGAAGAATGGACTCCAATCAGCTAAAGAGATTAATAAGCTTTTTCCGCAAATCCCAATTATTATGACTGCATCACATGATGAGAATGATCAACAATTAATCAAACAAGCTGATGATTTTGACAATCAGAATTCCCACATCGGCTTTATTATTCGCACTAACAGTCTTCCTCTCTTAAAAGTAACCTTGGAGTCGGAAATCAAAGAAGTCTTTTCAGGTAAGAAGCGAGCCCAGGAAAATTCAGACTTATTCAACACGTTTCAAGGTACTCTTAGTCAGCTATTAAGTAAGGTAAGTGGAACTTTTTAAATTCCTCTCCACCCACCTAAATCCCTAATGGTTCTAGAAGATTATCAAAAATCCGGTGTATTTGTAACTCGTACACCCCGACATAAATAACTCGCCAGTTTAGGCACAGTCCTGAAAGGACTGTGCCCCCTCCCCCCAAAGACTTTTGGTTTACTCAATAACTAAAAAAACTGGTGGGTTATTTCCGCCCCTCGGCACTAGTAAATTATGTTATCAAATTCGTATGTAAGGAGAAATTGGAGATGGAATTAACCCTGATGTCAGTTACTAAGGCTCTAATTACTGGGCTAACCTTAGGAGCATTATATCTTATTGGTAATCCCTATATTCGTAAGTTAGGTAGTAACGGCAGGGCGCTTGCTTATGTACTAAGTATTTTTGCTTGGCCAGGTATTCTGGTGGTTTGTCTTGCAGTCGCCGAAATTCACCTTGGTTTGCTGGTCTCTTTAACCGGTGCATTAGCTTTTGGTTTTTCTTTTGGTTCTAAGCAAGTTGTGGAAAATGTCGCTACCGTAGTCTTAAACTTACGAGATGATGTTTATCAAGTAGGGGATATTATTGGTTTTCCTGGTGATAATGATTTCTATCAAGTTGCTGCAATTAAAACTTCTAGTGTCAAGCTAGTTTCAATGGGGGGACATGCAGGTCGTATTCTCAACGTTTCTCCTAGCGCACTTGCACAAAAAGAATTTATTAACTATACCCAAGATGGTCATGGCACTTTGTGTAAATGGATTTTCCCCATTTCTTTAAAGGCTCAGATTGCCCAACCGGGTATGGGAGATATGACCAATATGGAAGATACTCTACTTAGGGCAGCTAAAGAGGTTCAAATTTGGATTATTCAGAATACTAAACACCCAGATGCCAAAGCGACCTTTGCTGCCGAAGCTGGTAAAGACAAAGGTCGTCAGGATGTTCCTGCTGGAGTATTTTTGACCAAAGTAGAAAAATTTATTCATCACTATGTTGTTGCTCTGTGGGTTCCAGGAGTTGAAATTTATAAAGTTGCTTCTATTAGTAATGAGCTACTTCATCGTGCTTGGTATTACGCAGTTGAATATCATAGCTTAGAGCTAGCCACATCAACTACTACAGATGATACAGATATGGTCGAAGCGACTCAAGCTATCGCTCTATCTCTCAGGGAAGGATTGGGTCACATGAATGGCTTAAATGAAAATCAACCCTTTAAAACCAAGGTTTAAGCTTATCAACTGCATATATCTGGAACAGTTACAAGTAACTGTTTTTCTTTTGCTGAGTATTAGACATCTCCGAAAAAGAATATAAAAGCCTTATGTAGTCAGGGGTGATATCTCATTTCTGGAGATGTCTATTAATTATCAATTCTCAAATATAAGATTTTTTCAGGGACAGACTACCGCCAACTAGAGAAAAACTTACTAATTTTTGTTGTTTTTTGTTAAACGATGAACTTGAAAAAGATGAATGTGAAAAACAAGTTACTGTGGAAAATTTCCAACGTTTGTTCTCTTATCCTAGCAGCTTCGATTGTTAGTGTTTGGTGTTTGGTGGAAGCTCGTTACGATCCGAATATTGGTCAGTTGACTAACAAACAACAAATCGATCAATATTTGCAAAGTAAAAATATCGATCCCAATAAGACTATTCCTACTGGAATTTTTATTCAATCGTTAATGTTTACAAGTTCGAGTAATGTTAATCTGACGGGATATGTTTGGCAACGATATAAAGATGATGATCGCCTTATAGAAGAGGATGACAAGTGTAATATTATTTTTCCTGAAGCTGTAGAATCGGGATCAAATGTCGATCTAAGGGTTGCCTATGAAAAACAAATAGGTCAAACTTTAATCGTTGGATGTTACTTTGAGGTTACCCTAAGACAGCGTTTTAACTATTCTAAATATCCTCTCGACCATAAAACAGTTTGGGTGCGAATGTGGAATCGAAAATTTAATAGCGATCGTATTCTCGTTCCCGATTTATCTGCTTATAGAGCAACAAGGGAAGAAGATGCATTTGGCTACGACCGAGAAATTGTTTTGTCAGGTTGGAAAATCAAAGAGACCTTTTTTAATTATCGGGATTTTGACTACGATACCAATTTTGGAATGGGTTATAAGATTCCCGAACGCGGTAAGCCGGAACTCTTTTTCAATATTGTTATTAAAAGAAAATTTTTGAATGGATTTCTAATTCATGTTGTTCCAATTATCGTCGTGGCGTTGTTACTCTATGGTGCATTGATGATGATGACGGAAGACATTGGTATGGCGCAAAAATTTGGGCTCAACACATCGGCAACAATCAGTTTTTGTTCCGGTCTGTTCTTTATTTTGCTACTTGCTCAAACTCAACTGCGCGAGACATTTGCAGGGGCTGGAATTGTTTATATTGAATATTTTCATACGCTAATGTACCTTGCTGTTTTGGCGGTATCTATCAATGCTTATTTATTTGATTGTGGAGGAAAATCATGGCTAGTGCGTTGGATTCGGTATCAAAATAATATATTACCCAAAGTTCTATTCTGGCCGGTGGTGTTAAGTATGTGGGCTATCGTGACATGTTTTGTATTATTACCTGAAGAAAAAATATCTCAGGAACAGGTCTTCTTACAAGAAGCAGAAGCAAATTGCTTAAGTTTTTGTTCCCTAAAAGTTACATCTGCAAGCCAAAAAACATCCCACAATTCTCAAAAACACTCTGATAGTGAAAAAGCACATGACCTTCTACAAGCTTAAGTAAGTTAGATTTATTGTCGTTAGTTTCTTTGACCAATTGCTAATTTTAGTATGGGAATTATGATTCCAAAATCTGTGTGGCTGTTGATATTACTTGTTTATGTCTAAGAATTTATGTCTACAAACTTCTCAGGTCAAAACCTCCAAAATCGTTCTTTCAAAGGTCAAAACTTAGCTGGTGCCAATTTTTATAATGCAGATATTCGCGGCGCTAATTTTACTGGTGCGAATCTACAGGGAGTAAATTTTATTAGCGTAAAAGCTGGTTTGCAAAGATATTGGATGATTTTTTTGGTTATGATTTCCTGCTTACTGTCGGGAATATCAGGATTTTTATTGTTGTTTAATGGGATTGTCACATCCTATATATTTTCTACATCAACTATTGAATATCGAGTTGTTGGCTGGATATCAGTGGTTGTGACAATTATTATTTTTGCCATTATCCTTAGCCAAGGAATAAGAGCTTTAGCTATAGCCTTTACTGCAGCCATAATCTTCGCTTTTGCGTCAGGGGGAGCTATAACCGTAGTTTTTACTAAGAGCGCAGTTTTTACTATTGCAGGAGGTGGAGCCATAGCTTTCGCAGGAGCAGGAACTGCAGCCTTTGCTGTAGTTGGAATTGTAGCTTTCGCGGTAGCTGGAGCCACAGCCTTTGCTGGAACCGGGGTCTTCGCGATTGCTGCAGGGGTCACCATAACTCCAGCAATCGCTGTTACTGCTGTTGCTGCTAGAACTGCAGGTGTAGCCGGAGGATTAGCTGGAACTGTAGCGATCGCTGGATCAATAATAGGTACTTATATTAGTTGGCGAGCAATCAAGGAAGATCAAAAGTATACTTTAGTACGTAGGATTGCGATTACCTTCGCTGCTTTTGGCGGTACAAATTTCCATAATGCAGATCTAACAGATGCTGATTTTACTGGTGCAATTCTGAAAAATACAGATTTTAGCCAAGCCAAACTAACCCGTACTCGTTTTTACTCAAATAAAAAAAGTCACTGTGTGAAAGTTGACGATACAATATTAGCTGACCGAACTGTTCTCAATTTACTCTTCACTGGTAATGGTCGTGGGAAATCTTATGCTGGTGCTAACCTTAGAGGTGCAAATCTCCGAGGTGCGGATTTAAAAGAAGCAAATCTCAAAGATGCTGATATTAGAGAAGCTACCTTCCAAGGGGCTTGTTTGGAATGGGCAAATTTAACTTTCACTACTGCTATGGACACTAATTTTACTAATGCTCTGATGAGTGGTGTTTGTATTGAAGGCTGGAATATTCAAAGTACCACTAAGTTAGATAATGTAGATTGTCGCTTTGTCTACCTGCGAGAAAATCCCAAACCTGGAACTGATGACAGGGAACGTCGTCCTAGTAGCGGGGAATTTCTCCCGGCGGAATTTACCAAGTTATTTGCAGACATTTTAAATACTGTTGATTTAATTTTTCAAGATGGTATTGATTGGAATGCTTTGATTGCGGCTTTCAAAAAAGTGCAACTAGAAAATGGAGATACTGAATTAGCGATTCAAAGTATGGAAAGTAAAGGTGATGGGGTAGTGGTTGTCAAAGTTGCTGTCCCTGGTGATGCGAATAAGGAAAAAATTCATAATGATTTTATGCAAAATTATCAAGTTGCATTGCGAGAAGAAGAAATGGAAAAGGATTTGCTGCTCGATAAGACTGATAGCTTACTTTCAAAAAATGAAAATACCTCAATAGTCACGCGATGGTATCCAATGCATTAGTTATACCATGTTTGCTAGAAATTAATTCTCAACACCTATGAGTATTCAACTTTTGGTCGTTATAGACGCGGTCTGTTGTGAATAGCGCGTAGCCTTATATCGTTTACTGAACTTAATTAATTATGGTTAATAATCAAATGGTTGCAATTCCCGAAACCTTTAATCCCAATGATTTTTGGCAATCATGGCAGGAATATCGAGATTACCTCTATGCTCGCTGTCTCAAGTGGATGGGTGGTAACTCCATGGAAGCTGAAAATGCGCTCAGTCGGGCGATGCTCAAAGCTTGGGAGAAGATGCAACAGTATGCTGGGAAAATCACCAATTTAAAAGCTTGGTTGACGAGACTGACTCATAACCTCTGTGTGGATATTCATCGAGAGCACAATCGTGGTGCGAATAGGGTTGAGGATATAGAAGCGATTCCAGAGGAAAAAGCGTTGGTATCTTTTGAAGATACACCTTTTAGGGTTTTGGAGATTGAGGAGAAAAAAATGGCGATACGGGGTGCGATCGATAATTTACCGATAAGGTTGCGGGAAACATTTATTTTGCACTTTTATCATCAGCTTTCTCATCAAGAGATTACTGAAAAGCAGGAAATTGCTTACGCGAATGTTTGTAAGCGAATATCCCAGGCGCGGAAGATTTTGCGAGAGCAGTTAAGGAAACATTTTATAGAGGAGAATGAGACTGATAACGAAAAATCAAATCAGACCGAGGATGTTCAAATTGAATCCAGTACATCAATTTCAGTTGTAGGAGATAAGAATCAAAAAGAAGCTCTCAGCTACCAATCTTCTGCAAATGTACACCCTGAGAATTTAGATGAGCGAGTAAAAATGTAATTAAACAAATTAGCGAGGAGAAGCACCAAGAGGAGTTAGGAGAACTACCAGAACTGAAAAAGTTCTTAATCTCTCAGTTACAAGTAAATAATAGCGAAAATATCAACCAGGCGCACATTACCCATTCAGGCTTCGGGGAAAGTAGCGCCACCTGGTTGTTGCGTTTTGCGTTACCAATCATGGGGTAAAAATGGCACTTATTGGTACAACAACAATTTATATGTTACTAAACCAATTTTTCCAACTTGATAAACCAAAAAATTGAGCAAGTATAAGCATTTAGACAAGGCTGGAACCCCTGCTCATAAGTAGTTATAATAATTACACAAAGGACAAAGTTGAGTGGACTTGTACGATAACCTCAACGAGAAAAAGTAAGTCAAATAATAAATGGAGTATGTTCTCCTAATTAAAACGCGAAGACATTTTCTCTTGTTTTACCCCCTATTTTCCTTAACCGAACAGTATTGGTATAGATCCTAGGGTTGCAGCCAGGGGCATTTCGTAAGAATAAAGCTGCAACGGAATTCGGAGGAGATGGAGTCAGGATTAGTCGAAGGGTTCAGCGTTCGGGCGAGATATAAAGAGTAGGGAAAGAAGGATAGAAGAACAATTCACACATTCGGTTTGGAGTTCGTCTTAAGTGTAGAACGAAAACCAGCAGAGTAAATAAAATCTATACTCTGCGACGTACAAGGAAAGTATGGAAACAGGTCCATGTACAAGTCTATCCACCCAGAAAATCATTCAGAAATGGAGTCAAATATTGCGTACCTTAAAGATAAATAACGAAACAGAAATAGAATCGTACGTGAGGTATGACGATCTAGCCAGGATCGCAAAAGTGGTCGCCGACAGGAATGTAATACTAACAATCCGCGAAACAGGTCGGGCAGCAGTACAAAGAATTAAGCAAGACCACCCGTGTAAACCTCATCAAGTGTTGGAGAAATCGATATCGAACAAGAAAGACCGGTGTGTCGGCCTAAGTGAGGCGGAAGTGAAACAATGGGAAGGTTTAATAGGGCATAGAGATAGACCCAAGCCAGAGGGCGGTGGCATCGAGGTCAAGGGAATTCGGACGCAGAAGACGCACAGGTGCGGCAAAGGAGAGGAAGATTGGTTCACCTATATCGGTCCAGTGGGCGAGAAGTATACCCCCCCAGAAGAAGAGACGGAACCGGCCTACAAATCCTGGGTCACGAAAGCGGCGATAGCAGCAGATGAAAGCAAGGTGCCAGAAGACGCATTGACGGGAGATTACGACATCCACGAAATCATGTACGGAGAGCACGCAGGGGCAGTCCTACCAGGCACGTTAGTACCGTCAGATAGCTACGACGAAGAAGAGCTACTCGCGGCGTTAAACCTAGCTTGCGGAGAAGGACGTAACAAAGGCGGTCATGTATTCATGCACGGACCGCAACATTCGTATGTACCGCACGTAAACACCACGGGTTCGGAGTCGTTAGCCATGACAAAGGTACCGCTGCTGTACGACACCCCGCTCCTACTGATCGGTAAGCTACCAACGAACGCAGTAAATAGTTGGCTGTCCAGAGAGGACAGGGGCAGCGCATTGATCGAATTTACTAACGGCGCAAAGGTGCACGTTGTGATGATAGAGAACGAGTCAGAGGTGGACAAATTATACAAGGCAATGGGCAGACCGGGCTGGGCGAGGTACAGTACGGTATTCCAAATGCTACATGTCTACAAAACAAACCTAAGCAGTCTCTCGGCAGGGACCGGGGAGCCAGGGACCCGAGCCCGCCAGAAGTTGCTCGAATGGGATTTATGGTGTAAAGCGGTAAGCAAGAACATCCAAATGTCACAAGGTTTAGTGGATGAATACAGAAGTCGCGTCGGCGAGGGCTCAGGCACGTACATGAAGATGGAGCAGTTAATGTATCAAACAGTACCACGTGTGAATGTTGTTGAAGTAAGCAAGATGACAGCAGAGGAGAAAAGCCAGGTAGCAGTAGAGATGTACAGGGAGATTGAGCGACTATTGGGGACCTACGCAACATATAAGCAGATGAAGACCACGGGGACAACAAACCAAGGGAAAGCGGAACTAGCATACATCAGTAAGTTGAAATCGGACGTACAGGTAAGGCAATTACCAAAAGCAGCTAGGGCAAGTGATGTTCATCCAAAACCTTGCAGAGATTAACAACCCGCACTGCAAAATCAGGCGTTGCATAAATGAGGGATGAATTTAAAAAATTTATCCGGCTAGTCTAGCCCCCTAAATCCCCTATTATGGGGGACTTTGAGAGATATTTCCCCCCAAAAAAAAATTTGGGGGGTTAGGGGGGCAAAATCATCCCCTAATTAAGCAACGCCCAAAATCAAATGTCCTGTCTGTAACTGGTATCATTTCATTCATTTTGAATTACTATACCCGAGAAGGCTTACGCCAATAAACTTTTTCGGTGATTAGCGTTTATGTATAATTTTAAAATCCCCAAAAAATATATATTTATTGCTATAGGTACAGCAATTGGAATTTTAAGTATCCTATTCATTAGTAACTTAGTTTCCGAGAACATATTACCCAAAAAACTCAAAATCGCAGCAGGTAAAAAAGATGGAGAAAGTTATATCATTAGTGAAGCGATCGCCAAGGTTGTTGCAGATAAAACCGGAAATATCCAAATAGATGTTTGTTAAACAGATGGGACGGACGATAACCTCAGAGCAATAGAAGGGAAAGAGTTAGAAGGTAAGAGAAAAGAATGCGAACCCGGTCAAGTCGATTTAGCAACAGCACAAGCAGATCGTTTATCATCAAGTATGCCAGTTCGTTCCATAGCAATACTTTACGAAGATAACCTGCAATTACTTGTTAAACCTGAAAAGTTAGGATTTGATTCGGAAAACTTGGAGCAAAAATTTCAGTTATCAGATCTCAACGGAAAAATAATTGTCACACCTAAAGGTAGCGGACAACGACAATCTCTAACTACTATTTCAAAATATCTTGATTTTTCCCCCAAACATTCAGATAGCAGTACCACAGATGAGGGAGATGCTTTATTTTATATTCGGAGTCTGGGTAATCAAAAAATTTCACAGTTGATCCAAAAAGGTTGGCGACTTGTATCTATAGAAAATGCATCAGCTTTGCAAAGTAGGGGATATTACTACTATAGAAAGTCAAAAATTCCTAAAAACAACTATAAAATCGATCCTCAAGAAGAAATACAAACAATTGCTATTGACAGATTATTGTTAGCACACAAAAATGTTCCAGATTGGGCGATCAAAAGAATTGCAGAAGTCCTAGATAAGCATAATAAAGAAATCGAAAATGAAATTGTACGCAAGAATAAAAAAGCAGTCGCTTCCCTAGTAAGAAACATCAAAAAACCTGATAATAATCTAGACGTTAACATACATCCGGGAGTGGATGCTTATTATGAGTCAAAGGAAGACTCTGTGATTGCAGAAAAAGCTGATTTTATTGCTGTGATATTGACAATTATTGGTCTAATGTATTCAGGATATTTAAACCTCAAAGATTTACAAGCAAATGAAACAATTAAGCAGGTAATAGATTTAATTCAGCAATCTTTAGATGAAGTGAATCAAGTAGATGAAGATTTAAATTTACAACTAAAAAAATTATTTCAGCGATATAAAGAAGTCAATTTAATTTTCGAAAAAGCTAGTGTTTCTTTAGATAGTCAAGGATTTTATGCATTTAGTGAAGTATATAAATCAGCAAGGGAAATAATAGAGAAGGAAATTGAAGAAAAGCAAAGAAGAATTTCATCGGGTTATGTTCAGGAACTAGTAGATTTCCTCAAAACTCAAAAAAACCCCGAGCAAATGTCAAAAGAGCTAGAAAAAATGTTCAT
Organism: Mastigocoleus sp. MO_188.B34; assembly: GCF_030065675.1. Taxonomy (GTDB): domain Bacteria; phylum Cyanobacteriota; class Cyanobacteriia; order Cyanobacteriales; family Nostocaceae; genus Mastigocoleus. Next base: position 14,000 of record NZ_JASJDK010000161.1, read on the forward strand.
CGAGAGAGCAAGCAGCTTACTCAAAGATGAAATATTTTCTCGGGAATCATTTCAAACATTTACTGAAGCTTATGACATTGCTAGATACACAATAGAAGGGAGAAAACAGAATGACTCAAATGACAAAGTTATTTTAAATGGTTCAAATAGTCTAAATGGGTATAAAGTAGTTTTCCATAAAACTTAAAGAATGGCAAAAAGCTACTGGTTTTTCTATAGAAGAATTGGGATGTGAATCGTCTGAAATTCCTGGTAATTAACTTATTGAGAATTTTATAATTGGGGAGTTAATCACCATGTTTGGGCTAAATCGCCTCACTATTAAATCTAAACTACAGATTATGCTGCTGGTTGTCAGTTTGGGGTCGATTTCAGTGGTAGGTTACATAAATTGGAGTAAAACCAAAGAAAGTCTAACAAAACGCATTTTTGAACAGCTTACCAGTGTTCGGGCTTCTAAAGCTTACCAAGTTGAATCTTATTTTAAAACTGTGCATCATCACATTGAAACCCTTTGTGAGGATCGCATGGTAGTATCTGCAATGATTGAGTTTAAACAGGCATTTGCACAACTAAATCAAGTCTCTGTTGCACAGGATTGGGATCGAAAAATTGCAGCTTACTACAAGAAAGAGTTTTTACCTCGACTTGCAAAAAATATTATAGGTACGCCTGTGTTTGAAACCTATCGTCCCATAAGTTCCCCATCTCGCTATCTCCAATATCACTACATTGCTAATAATCCCAACTCTGTGGGTAAGAAATATAAATTAGAACAAGCAGAGGATGGCAGTAACTATAGTAGGATTCATGCTAAATATCATACTCTATTTCATAATTTAATTAAAAAGTTTAATTATTATGATTTATTGCTGATTGATAGCAAAACTGGCGATATTATTTACTCAGTTGATAAAGAGACAGACTTTGGTGTCAACTTAGAACGAGGATCATTACGTACCAGTAATTTGGCAGAGGTGGTTAAAAAAGTTCGAGCCAATCCTGGCCGTGGAGCGGTTCAAATGGTTGATTTTCAGTTCTTCAAACCCTCTTACAACGCCCCTGCAGCTTTTATTGCAGGTCCAATTTATGACGGTAATACAGAGGTAGGGATTCTCGCCATTGAATTGTCTGTGGATGAAATTAATAACGAATTGACTGGTAACCGCAACTGGAAGCGAGACGGTTTAGGCGATACAGGAGAAACCTATCTAGTAGGAGCAGATTTATTAATGCGTTCTGTAGCTCGTCCTCTACTAGAAGATAGAAAATCATATTTAAAGAAGTTACGCGATCGCAACATAAAAGATAAGACTATTGAGCAGGTTATAAAATTAAACACATCCATTCTCTTGAAAAAAGTAAATAC